>NZ_JBFTOU010000013.1:0-141063 GCF_056398125.1 Pseudomonas sp. 05L36
GGTCGTGGCGCAGCAAAAGCAGGCCATTGTCAAAGCCGAGGAGGCACTGCGCATGGAGAAGATGCTCGACTATCTGACCCGCAGTGGCGGGTTGGTCGAGCGGGTGAAGGAGGTGGTGTCTTGATGCCCCTGGTGCGTAGGGGCGATCCCCTACGCCCTGAGCCACCTATTAGCCGTTGATCAACGGCGAGGAAGCTTTCAAGGCCGTGCATGAGGCCATCGCCGCGGCTAAAGAGACCATTGATATCATCTGCTGGGGCTTTCAGCCGTCGATGTACTACATTCGCGATGGCAAAGCGTCGAGCATCGGCGAGTTGCTCATGGCCAAGGCCAAAAAAGGCGCCAAGGTTCGGGGGGGCGCTGGAAGTGTTCGACGCGTTCGACGCGTTCGCGAGAATATGAAGATTGCCAACTTGTCCCTGAGCGATGGGCTCGGCATTAGGGAGCAGAACTGCGGCCAGTTCAGAGTGTAGCGGCCCAGTTTCTTTGGATCACTCTGTAGGAGCTGCCGCAGGCTTCGATCTTTTCATTTGGGATGTCGCTACAATCGGCTCATTTCCCCAGGAGCAGACTTCCATGAGCGCTTCCCACCGCCGTCCGGTTCCCTTGTCCAGGGCCTATCGTCTGCTCAATCATGGCCCGACCGTGCTGGTCAGCGCAGCCCACGGTGGCCGGCGCAATATCATGGCGGCAGCCTGGGCCATGCCGCTGGATTTCGAACCACCGAAAATTGCCGTGGTGCTGGACAAGTCCACCTGGACTCGCCAGTTGCTGGAGGCTTCGGGCACTTTTGTGCTGAACGTCCCGTGCGCTGCCCAGGCCGACATTGTGCAGACCGTCGGTTCGACCTCCGGCCTGGAGTTGACCCAGGGCCAGGGGCGCGACAAGTTTGAAACCTACGACTTGCAGACGTTCACCGGTCAGTCGGTTGATGCGCCGATGCTCGAAGGCTGCGTGGCCTGGCTGGAATGTCGCCTGTTGCCGGAGCCGAACAACCACCAGCAGTACGATCTGTTCCTGGCCGAAGTGATTGCCGCCCAGGCTGACGAGCGCGTGTTCAGCGAAGGCCGCTGGCACTTCGAAGGGCAAGATGCCTTGCGCACCTTGCACCATGTGGCGGGCGGGCACTTCCTGACCATTGGCGAGCCGGTGGACGGCAAGACCTTGCAGGTGTAAGCCGGTCAGCGCTCATATCCACACATCATTCTCGGCCGTGCGCTCACCACCTTCGTTGCCGGTGTTCAGTACACCCTTGGGTTCGATCAGCAGGAGTTTTACCTCCTGCTCGGCACAGGGCTTGTGCTCGACGCCTTTGGGCACCACGTACATTTCCCCGGCGTTGACCAGCACGTGGCCATCGCGAAAATCGATGCGTAACTGGCCTTCCAGAACGATGAAGGTTTCGTCGGTATCGAGGTGGTCGTGCCAGATGAAGTCTCCCAGCAGCTTCACCACCTTGAACTGGTAGTCGTTCATTTCGGCGATGACCCGGGGCGACCAGTGGGAATCGATCCGGCTGATTTTTTCAGCGAAGTTCAGGCTTTCGTAAGCGTTCATGAAACAGCTCTCGCAGTGGTTGGTGAACCCACGATAGCCAGCGACTCAACGCGCTTCTTGTACGATTGTGCGTGGCTCAACGGCGCTGCATGTTCATCCAGCGGGCCGGTGACAGGCCATAGGTTTTGCTGAATTGCCGCGTCATGTGGCTCTGGTCGGTGAAGCCTGCGATCAGCGCGGCGCTGACCAGGCTCTGCCCCTGAATCAGCAGCGCACGGACCATGTCCAGGCGGCGCATGGTCAGGTAGCGGTAGGGGCTGGTGCCGAACAACAGGCGAAAATCCCGGGACAGGCTCCAGCGATCCCGACCACTGTGCTGCGCCAGTTCATCCAGGGTCACGGTGCGATCCAGAGCGCCGTGGATGTATTCCCGCGCACGCTGCGCGGCCACGTAATCAAAACCCGAGCGTTTGCCCGGCGCACCGGAAACCGTGCTCATGGCTTGCGCCAGATCGAACAGCGCGTCCTGTTCTTCCAGTGGATCGAGCGGGCAATCCAGGCTGCGCAGCAACGCGCCCGTGGCGGCGAACAAGCGGGGATCGTTCGACAGCCCGGTCTTGATGAATGGCAGCGCTTGCCCGCCGAGCATCTGCTGGATCAGCGCCGGTTCGATGTACATCATCCGGTACTGGAAGCCGGACTCTGTGCCGGCCTCGCCATCGTGGGCTTCGTCCGGGTGCAGCACGATCGTTGCGCCGGGCAGGCTGTGACGCCAGCCGCCGCGATATTGAAAACTCTGCACCCCGGCCAGGGTGTGGCCGATGGCATAGGTGTCGTGGCGGTGAAGGTCGTAGCCATGGCCGGAAAAAAACGCCTCGAAACGCTGCAGCCCGCCGACATCGGGCGCGCGATGGAACCAGTCATTGCGAGGCGGACGCTTGGCCATGGTGATGATTGTCTTGAGCTTGATGCGCAACACGGTAACCCAGTCAGCGGTTCTCTGTCTTCTGATCGGAAGGCGATTTGTCCGCTAGAAAACCAAGGGCTAATGCTGCACTGTGGGGCGCATTCTCTATAGGTCGTTTTTTATTTTTCAGGATGAGGCCAGGTCATGAGCAAGCTGCGCGTGGGGATCATTTTCGGGGGCCGTTCGGCCGAGCATGAGGTGTCGCTGCAGTCGGCGAAAAACATCGTCGATGCGCTGGATCGTTCACGCTTCGAGCCGGTGCTGATTGGCATCGACAAACAAGGCCACTGGCACCTCAACGACCCTTCGAATTTTTTGCTGAACCAGGAAAACCCGGCGCTGATCGCCCTCAATCAATCCAATCGTGAACTGGCGGTGGTGCCGGGTAAAGCCAGCCAGCAACTGGTGGAAACCTCCAGCCAGGAATTGCTCGGCCACGTCGATGTGATCTTCCCGATTGTCCACGGCACCCTCGGGGAAGACGGTTGCCTACAAGGCTTGCTGCGCATGGCCGATCTGCCGTTTGTCGGCTCCGATGTGCTCGGCTCGGCCGTGTGCATGGACAAGGACATCAGCAAGCGCCTGCTGCGCGATGCCGGCCTGGCCGTGACGCCGTTCGTGACATTGACCCGCGCCACGGCGGCGCGCACCGGGTTTGCCGAGATGCGGGGCAAGTTGGGTTTGCCGCTGTTCGTCAAACCGGCGAATCAAGGTTCTTCCGTGGGCGTGAGCAAGGTCACCGACGAGGCTGAGTACATTGCTGCGGTGGCGTTGGCCTTGAGTTTCGATACCAAGGTGTTGATCGAATCTGCCGTCAGCGGCCGCGAGATTGAGTGCGCAGTGCTCGGCAATGAAGACGCCATCGCCAGTGGCTGCGGCGAGATCGTGGTGCGCAGCGGGTTCTATTCCTACGACAGCAAATACATCGACGACGCGGCGGCTGAAGTGGTGGTGCCGGCCAATATCAGCGTCGAGGCCAGCGAGCGCATTCGCGCCTTGGCCGTCGAGGCATTCCAGGTGCTGGGCTGCTCCGGCCTGGCCCGCGTCGACGTGTTCCTGACCGACAGCGGCGAAGTGCTGATCAATGAAATCAACTCGCTGCCCGGCTTCACCCGCATCAGCATGTACCCGAAACTGTGGCAGGCCACCGGCATGACCTACAGCGAACTGGTGACGCGACTGATCGAGCTGGCGCTGGAAAAGCACCATGTTCGGCAGGGGTTGAAGATCAGTCGATAAGTGAGCGGCTGATTTTCGCTTGCTCATAAAACAAAAGGGCCTACCCATCGGTAAGCCCTTTCTCATTCCCGCGTACGACTCAATCCCCCAACGCTTGCCCCTCACGCCGCGGATCGGCCCCGCCTGTCAGCGACGCTTTGCCTTGGGCATCCTTGACCCGAACAATCGCCTGGGTCCCGCTGGTCATGTCGATTTCGCTCACGCTGTGCCCTTTGTCTTTCAGCGCCTGAACCAGCGTCGGGCTGAACTGCCCCTGTTCCAGTTCGGTCGGGCCGTTGCGGCTGCCGAAGTTGGGCAGGTTAATGGCGGCTTGGGCATCGAGGTTCCAGTCGAGCAGGCCGATGGTGGATTTGGCCACGTATTCGATGATTTGCGAGCCGCCGGGGGAACCGACGGTGGCGAGGAATTCGCCGCTCTGGCGGTCGAAGATCAGGGTCGGGGCCATGGAAGAGCGCGGGCGTTTGCCGGGTTCGACGCGGTTGGCGACTTTTTGCCCGTTTTCCTCGGGGATGAATGAGAAGTCGGTCATCTCGTTGTTGAGCATGAAACCCTGAACCATGATGTGCGAGCCGAACGCTGACTCGATGGTGGTGGTCATCGACACGGCACCGCCGGCGTCATCGACGGCCACCACTTGCGAGGTGGAAATCCGCAGCGGCGAACGGTCCGGCGCATAGGCCACCCGGATGCCCGGCGGAGTGCCGGGTTTGGCCGTGCCCATGCTACGTTCGCCAATCAGGGCGGCGCGGCTGGTGAGGTAGGCCGGGTCGACCAGGCCCTTGACCGGCACGGGTACAAAGTCTGTGTCGGCGACGTACTGAGCTCGGTCGGCGTAGGCCAGGCGCTCGGCTTCAGAGATCAGGTGCACGGCTTGCGGGACGGGTTCGATGCCGGCCGGGGCCGCGGTCTTGACCGGTTTCAGCGGCGCCAGCGCCAGGCGCTTGTCGCGAGTCTCCAGGGCTTGCAGCGTGCCGAGGATCTGCGCCACGGCGATCCCGCCCGACGATGGCGGCGGCATGCCGCAGACTTGCCAGCGCTTGTAGTCGGTGCACAGCGGCGCGCGCTCCTTGGCCTGGTAGTTGGCGAGGTCGGTCAGGGACAGGCTGCCGGGGTTGGCGTGGCCCTGAACCTTGGCCGCGATTTCCTCGGCGACCGGGCCTTTGTACAGGGCATCGGGACCTTCATGGGCGATGCGTTTGAACACGGCGGCCAAAGCCGGGTTCTTCAGGTTTGTGCCGACGGCTTTTGGGCTGCCATCGGCATTTCGGAAGTAAGCCATCACTTCCGCTGAATGCGGCATGGACGAATCCGCGGCGATCAACTGGTGCAGGCGTGGCGAAATGGCGAAGCCTTGTTCGGCGAGCTGGATGGCCGGTTCAAACAGTTGTGCCCAGGGCAGGCGTCCGTGTTTTTGATGGGCCAGTTCCAGAGCGCGCAGCACGCCCGGCGTACCCACTGAGCGCCCACCAATCTGCGCCTGGGTGAAGCCCATCGGTTGTCCGTTGGCCTGCAGGAAAAGCTTCTCGGTGGCGCCGGCCGGGGCGGTTTCACGTCCGTCGTAGGTGCGCACGGCTTTGCCATCCCAGAGTACGATCAATGCGCCGCCACCGATGCCCGAAGACTGTGGCTCGACCAGCGTCAACACCGCTTGCATCGCAATCGCGGCATCGATGGCCGAGCCGCCCCGGCGCAGCATCTCTCGCCCGGCTTCGGCCGCCAGTGGGTTGGCCGCCGCTGCCATGTATTTCTCGGCGTGCTGGGTGCGCAAGTCGGTGCGGAAACCGGTAGCGCTTTCCGGTGCGAGCGGCAGCGTCGGCAGCGAAGTGTTGTGGCACGCGGCCAGGCTCAAGGCACTGGCGAGCAGAATCAGGGCTGGCAGGCGATAGCGGCGCAAAGGGAAGGTTGAGAACACGTGGGGTACTCCGTCCGTTGGATCTACGATCAATGGACTTTATCGGCCGACCGGGAGGGAAGCAAACCAGGTCCCACGGCACCGACGTTTTTGTCCTTCATCAATGGCAGGATTTTCTGTAGGGTCGTTGCCAACAGACAGGCCAGAAGATCAACAAGAGGCAGACATGCAGACCGAGTTTCCCACCCAGCCGAGTTATCGCACTCAGCGCGAACAGTTTCTGGCGGCAGCGACTGCCGCAGGCGCAACCTTGACCGAGTATCCACACCCGCTCAAAGGGCCGTTTGGTGAGCCCTTGAGCACGGATGTGGCGCTATTGGGTGAGCCGGGCGCCAAGCGCCTGTTGATTGCGTTGAGCGGCACTCACGGGGTCGAAGGCTTCTACGGCTCGGGCTGCCAGATCAAATGGCTGCAGGAGTTGGGCAAGCGTTCCCTGCCAACGGATGTCGCCGTAGTCATGATCCATGCCATCAACCCTTGGGGCATGGCGTGGTTGCGCCGGGTCAACGAAGACAACATCGACTTGAACCGCAATCACCTGGATTTCCAGCGACCGCTGCCAGACAACCAGGCCTACAACGCCCTGCATGAAATCTATGCCTGCCCGCAGTTGCGCGGTCCGCAGCGTGATCGTGCCGATGCCTTGCTCGACGAGCAGATCCGCCTGCACGGCTGGCCGGCAGTCATGTCGATTGTCGAGGGCGGTCAGCATGCTCATCCCGACGGCCTGTTTTTCGGCGGGCTGGCGCCGAGCTGGTCAAACCGCACGCTGCACAAGATCGTGCAAAAGCACGCGGCCCATGCCGAGGTCGCCATGTGTTTCGACTTGCACACGGGCGCTGGCGAGTACGGTCATCCGATGTTGTTGACCATCACCGAGTCCGCCTATCCGGCGCTGGCGGATGCGCAGGCGATTTATGGCCCGTGGCTCTACAGCCTGCAAACCGGTGCCGACACCCTGAGCGAAACCGGCGTGGCCGCAACGGCCACCGGCTACACCTCGCAGGCGCTGATCAATGCGCTGCCACAGGTGCGGCTGATGCCGTTTGTCATTGAGTGCGGGACTTACCCAGGGCCGGACGTTCACCGTCATCTGCGCGATGATCACTGGCTGCATCTGCATGGCAACCCGAATGACGCAACAGGGCGCGAGATCAAGCTGAATCTGCTCGAGCAGTTCTATCCCGCGGACAGCGATTGGCAGGCGATGGTCTGGCTGCGGACGTGGCAGATCTGGGAGCGGGCGTTGTCTGCATTGCCGGCAGTGTAGGAGCGAGCTTGCTCGCGATGGTCGTTAACGATAACGCGTGTTTACTGGTTAAACGCGGCGCTCTTGAGTTCATCGTCGGAACGCCGCCCGGAGCAAGCTCGCTCCTACAGGCATAAAAAAACGGCTTACCTTGCGGTAAGCCGTTTTTAGTACTTGGTGGCTACACAGGGACTTGAACCCCGGACCCCAGCATTATGAATGCTATGCTCTAACCAACTGAGCTATGTAGCCAAGTGGCGCGCATTATTCACCGGTAACGGGGATGCGTCAAGCATAAATCTAAAATATTTCTCTGCGCTTTCAACCGTTTATCAAAATCTATCCTCTGAGCAGGGGTGAAGGGCAGCGCTGGAACCAGCGACTGGCCTGTTCGTACGCGTGCGCCAGTTGCAGGACAGCGAAGTCGGCCTGGTGTCTGCCGATGATTTGCAGGCCCATGGGCAGGCTGCTGGCGTTGAAGCCGACCTGTACGTTAGCCACCGGGCAACCGGACAAGGTGCCGGGAATCACCACCTCCATCCAGCGGTGATAAGTGTCCATGGTCACGCCTTCGATGGTGGCGGGCCACGGTTGGATTTTATCGAACGGGAACACCTGGGCGCTGGGCAGCAGCAGGTAGTCGTATTTTTCGAACAGCCTGGAGATCGCCCGATACCAGTCGCTGCGCGTCACCGAGGCGGCAAACACCTCGGTGGCCGAGAGTTTCAGGCCGTTCTCCACTTCCCAGCAGGCTTCCGGTTTCAACAGCGCACGTTTTTGCGGGTCGGCATAGGTCGCGCCCAACGAGCCGGCGACCATCCAGTGACGCAACGTCCGCCAACTGCTCCACAGCTTCTCTGGCGCGAATTCGGACTGTACGGGTTCGATATGGCAACCCAGGCTTTCGAAATCGCCGAAGGCCTTTTCGCACAATGAGAGGATGCCTTTTTCCATCGGCAGATAGCCGTTGAAGTCGCCGAGCCAGCCCAGACGAGTGCCTTTGAAGTCCCGATCCAGTGGTGCTGCAAAGGCGCTGCCGGACTCGGCAATGGACAGTGGCGCCCGCGTATCGGCCCCGGCCTGCACCGACAACAGCAACGCTGCATCGCGCACGCTGCGAGCCATGGGGCCTTCGTAGCCGAGCTGATCGATAAACAGATCAGCGCTGTCATCGAAGGGCACGCGGCCCTGTGACGGACGGAAGCCGAAGATGTTGTTGAAGGCGGCCGGGTTGCGCAGCGAGCCCATCATGTCGCTGCCGTCGGCCACCGGCACCAGGTGCATGGCCAGCGCCGCCGCCGCGCCCCCGCTGCTGCCGCCGGCGGTCTTGCTCGGGTCGTAGGCGCAACCGGTCGCGCCGAACAGCGGGTTATAGCTTTGCGAGCCGAGACCGAATTCCGGGGTGTTGCTCTTGCCGATGATGATCGCGCCGGCGGCCTTGATGCGCTCGACCATGATGCCGTCGCGCTCGGGGATGAAGTCCTTGTACAGCGGCGAACCCAGTGTGGTGCGGATGCCCCGGGTCAGGGACAAGTCCTTGATGGCGTGGGGCAGGCCGTGCATCCAGCCCCTGTATTGACCACGAGCCAGTTCGGCATCGCGGATATCTGCCTGGGCCAGCAGGTCTTCTGGCGCTTGCAGGCTCACCAGCGCATTGACCAGCGGGTTGAAGCGTTCGATGTGGGCAAGATAAGTCTGCATCACTTCCCGGCAGGAAACCTGGCGCAGGCGGATGCGTTCGGCGAGCTCGTGGGCCTGCAACAGGACCAGTTCGCTGATGTTATTAGAGTTCATTGCAAGCGGCCTTTCAGACGGCTGGAAAAACGCCCCGCCATCGCGTCGGGGCGGTAGAGATCAACGCATCAGGTTGGTCCAGAGACGGTCGGCCAGGCGGATCGCGCCTTCGCCGCAGGTCTTGCTGAACACCACGTTGGTGCCTTCGGGAATGTGCAGCTCCGGCGCGTCCTTCAGGCCCGCATCGAGGAAGGGTTCCACACCCTTGATCGGGCTCTGGTGCTTGAGGAAGTTCTGGGTCATCGCCGCGTTTTCAGGCTGGCTGAGGAACGCGATGAAGGCCTTGGCGTTCGCCGGGTTCTTGCTGCCGGTCGGGATGACCATGTTGTCGACCCAGGCCAGCACACCTTCTTTCGGGTAGAGATACTTCAGGCTCGGTTTCATCTCCCGGGCGCGCATCGACGAGCCGCCCCAGAAGGTCGACATGTCGATTTCACCCGAGGCGAGGTTTTCGCGGATCGAGCCGGCCTTGGAACTGTAGGTCTTGACGAAGGGTTTCTGCGCCTTGAGCAGGGTCAGGATTTGCTGCATCTGCTTCGGGTCTTCACTGCACAGCGGAATGTTCAGGTACAGGCTGGCCATGTCCACCACGTCGCTGACCGAGTCGAACATGTTGATCCGCCCTTGCAGTTCGGCCGGCGGCTCGTAAAGCGCCTTGAGGCTGTCGGTGGGGCCCTTGTAGCGCTCGGTGTTGAGCACCACGCTGGTGGTGCCCCAGATGAACGGCACGGAGTAGGCGCCTTCCGGGTCCCAGGTGGGTTTTTTCAGGTTGTCGACGACGCTGGCGTAGTAGGGCTCGTTGACCGGGTCGAAACGCTCCAGCAGTTTTTCCTTGATCAGGATCGGCACGAACTGGTGCGAGGGGATCGCCACGTCATAACCGGCACCGCCCTGTTTCAATTTGGCCAGCAGGGTTTCGTTGGAATCGTAGGAATCGACGGTGACTTCGATGCCGGTCTGCTTCTGGAATTTGGCGAGAATCTCCGGCGAAAAGTAACCGCTCCAGCTCACCACGTTGAGCTTTTCCGCGGCCTGAACGCTGCCGGCCATGGTCAGCGGTAAAGTCAGGAACAACGAAGTGCCGATGCTTGCAATCAACTTGCTCATGCTATTTCCCCACAGTGCGTAGAAGGTTCAGGATTTCTTTTTGCCCAGCAGATAAGAGAGCGTGACGAACAGCACCGAGACGCCCAGGATCAGGGTCGAGACGGCGTTGACGTCCGGTGTCACGCCCATGCGCAACAGGCCGAAGATGAAGATCGGCAAGGTGGTGGTGCCGGCCTGGGAGACCATCATCGAGATCACGAAGTTATCCAGCGACACGATGAAGGCCAGCATCAGCCCGGAGAAAATCCCCGGCATCAGCAGCGGCAAGGTGACCTTGCGGAAGGTCCGCCATGGGCCGGCATACAGGTCGGCCGAGGCCTGTTCCAGGGACAGGTCCATGTCGTTCAGGCGTGCCCGTATCGGCAGAAAGGCAAACGGAATACAGAACACCGTGTGCGCGATGATCAGGTTGCCGTAGCCCAGGGACAGGCCGATGGTGGAGAACAGCGCGAGGGTGGCGACGCCGACCACGATTTCCGGCAGCACCAGGGGCAACATGATCGCGCCCATGGACAGTTGCAGGCCCTTGAACTTCGCACCCCGTGAAGTGCCGAGGGCGGCGAGGGTGGCGATGGCCGTGGCGACCATGCTGGCGCAGACCGCGATCAACAGGCTGTTGCCGGCCGCCTGGCGCAGGGCCTGGTTGGCGAAGGCCGCGCGATACCAGTCGAGGCTGAAACCGGTCCACACCGTGGCCGACTGGTTGGCGTTGAACGAGAACACCACCAGCACCACGATCGGTGCGTAGAGGTACAGGTAGAACAGGAAACTGAAGCCGCCGAAGCCGGGGAAGTCCTGCACGCCCAGCGTATTGCGTTTGAACAGGCCGATCATCACGCACCTCCTTTGGCGATGCGCTGGCGCTCGGCACGCAAGGCATAAACCGTCAGTACCAACATCACCGCCGCCATCAACACCAGCGAAAGCGCCGCGCCGAATGGCCAGTTACGCGCATCGCTGAACTGGCGGAAGATCAGGTTGCCGAGCATCATCCGCGTGCCGCCGCCGAGCAGTTCCGGGGCGATCATCGCGCCCAGGCAAGGCACGAAGGTGAGGATGGCGCCGGCGAGAATTCCTGGTTTGGCGATCGGTAACACCACCTTGCGCAAGGTTCGAACGCGTCCGGCGTAGAGGTCCTGAGCGGCCTCGAGCAGGCGGATGTCCATTTTTTCCAGGGTGGCGTAGATCGGCAGCACCACGAAGGGCGCGTAGGTGTAAACCAGCCCCAGCAGCACTGCGCCGTCGGTGTAGAGCAGTTGCAATGGCTGGTCGATGACCCCGAGGCCCATCAGGCTGTTGTTGATCACCCCGGTGTTGCGCAGCAGCAGAATCCACGCATAGGTGCGGATCAGCAGGTTGGCCCAGAACGGCACGGTGATCAGGAAGATCAGCAGACCACGGCGATGGGCCGGTTGCATGGCCAGCCACACGGCCACCGGAAAACCGATCAACAGGGTAATGAGCGTGGTCAGCCCGGCGATACCTATCGAGCGCAGGGCGATGATCAGGTAGGAGTCGGCGAAGGCCAGGCTGTCATCCAGTTGCCGCTCGAACAGCAGCGAGGTGTAGGCGTCACTGCTGAATACCTTGTTCACCCCGCCGTAGGGGTTGGCCTCCATCAGCGAATAGCCGATGACGATCAGGATCGGCACGATCAAAAACAGGCCGATGGCGATCAGCGCGGGGCTGACACCGAGAAAGCTCTGGAAGGCCCGCCGACGTTCCAGGGGGTTGGCAATCGGTAAAGCGTGCATGGCAATTCCTCGTGCTCAATCGTGCAGGACGCTGGCGCTGCCCTGGTCGAACAACAGACCGGCCTGGCTGCCGACGGCGAAGCGTTTGCTCTGGTCGACGCAGTTGGGGGTGCGCACGGTGAGGCGCGAACCGTCGTTCAGGCTGACCTGGTATTGCAGGTCGGTGCCGAGGTAGATCTGCGCTTCGATCCGGCACGGCAGAGCGGTCTCAGTGGTGGCTGGCACCAGATGCAAACGCTCGGGGCGCACGGACAATGCGACGTTGGCGCCGACTCGCACATCGCTGCACGGCTGTGCAGGCAGCGGATGTCCGGCGGGGCCGGAGAACCAGGCCAGGCCGTCTTCGACGCGGGTGACCGTGCCTTCGATGAAGTTGGTCTCACCGATGAAGTCCGCGACAAAGCGATTGCGCGGGCGTTCGTAGATGTCTTCCGGACGACCGACCTGCTGCACCTCGCCTTCGGACAACACGGCGATGCGGTCGGACATGGTCAGGGCTTCTTCCTGGTCATGGGTGACGAAGATGAAGGTGATGCCGGTGCGGGCCTGAATGGTTTTCAGCTCTTCGCGCATGGCCTGGCGCAGCTTGAGGTCCAGCGCCGAGAGCGGTTCGTCGAGCAGCAAGACTTTGGGATGCGGCGCCAATGCACGAGCCAGGGCGACACGCTGTTGCTGACCGCCGGACAGTTGTGCCGGCTTGCGGTTGGCAAACCGCTCCATCTGCACCAGGGCGAGCATCTCGCGCACTCGTTCGGCCATTTGCGTTTTGTTCAGGACTTTGCCCATCGGGTGGGACTCAAGGCCGAAGGCCAGGTTCTCGGCGATGGTCATGTGCGGGAACAACGCGTAATGCTGGAACACCGTGTTGACGGGGCGCTGGAAGGGCGGGCGGTCGGCGATGTTTTCGCCGTAGAGCAGAATCTCGCCTTCGGTAGGGAATTCGAACCCGGCGATCATCCGCAGGAGCGTGGTTTTGCCGCAGCCCGAAGGGCCGAGAAGGGTAAAGAACTCGTTGTCGCGAATGTCCAGGTCGATGCTTTTGAGCGCCACCGGGCCAGTCTTTGGATCACCGTAGACTTTGCGCACTGAGCGGATGGACACCGCCAGCGTTTGCAGCGAATGCAGGGCATTCATGCGTTACCTCCGATTCCCCCATCGCCTGCACACATGCTGAAAACAGCTGTGTCGTCGGGCCATGGATATTATTTTTCTGGGCAGGATCGAGATTGCGTTCGGGTGTTGTAATCAGCTGTTTTTTTGTTCTGCTGTGGATCGATTATCAGCGAGGGGTTGCGGGGGCGAAACTTCAATTTTAACATAGGGGCTGTTAAAAAATTTAACAGCAGAAGGCGCCCGAAAACCATGCCTGACCACCGTTTGCCGCCGCTCAACGCGGTGCGTGCCTTTGATGCCGCGGCCCGGTTGGGCAGCTATGTCGAAGCCTCCAAGGCCCTGCACGTGACCCAGCCGGCCATCGGCCGTCACGTGAAGTTGCTGGAAGACTGGCTGGGCATCCAACTGTTCGAGCGCACCTCTCGCGGGGTCAACCTGACGACGGCGGGGGAGAAGTACCACCGCAAGATCACCGCCGCCTTGCAGCTGATCATCGAGGCCGGAAAAGAGGCGCAGCCCAAACACGCCGAGCGCTGGCTGCGCATCAT
Organism: Pseudomonas sp. 05L36; assembly: GCF_056398125.1. Taxonomy (NCBI): domain Bacteria; kingdom Pseudomonadati; phylum Pseudomonadota; class Gammaproteobacteria; order Pseudomonadales; family Pseudomonadaceae; genus Pseudomonas; species Pseudomonas sp. 05L36. The sequence goes on from NZ_JBFTOU010000013.1 coordinate 13,181, forward strand.
GGTGGTGCCGGGGTTCGCCAAGCGCTGGCTGATGCCGCGCATCGAGGCCATGCGTCATCTGCGCCCGGGCTTGAAGTTCGCCATCGAACCCAATTCGACCTTTACCGAAGTGGATGGCAAAAGCGCTGACCTGGGCATCGTCTACGGGGTGGACGGCCAATATGCCCACTCGCGCACCAGCCTGATTTGTCCTCGGGTGTTTCCGATCTGCTCCCCCGATTATCTGGCCAGCGTCGAGCCCATCGACAGCCCCGCGGACCTGGTCAAACACAACCTGATCCACGTCGATGACGGCGAGTGGTGGAACCTGTGGTTCGCCGCCAACGACCTCGACATCCACCTCAATTCGGACATGCTCTACGTCAACAACGACCACGCGCTGTCGGTGGCCGAGAGCGGGCAGGGCATTGCGCTGGCCAACGAAGTGCTGGTGCGCGAAGAACTCCATAGCGGCAAGCTGGTGCGGGTGGTGGACGCGCAAGTGAAGCTGGAAAGCTACCGGGTGCTGACGCCGTCCGCCGAGCTCTCGGCGGACGTGGCGTGGTTTATCGACTGGCTCAAGACCGAGCTGGAGCAGGACTTCCCGGAAGCGGTGATCCGCGCCTGAGAAGTCCTGGCGGACTCAACTCAAGCGGAAGCGCCCGGTGTTGTCGCTGAGGGCCTTGCTGCCGTGGCTCAGGGTGTCCGCTGCCTGGTTCACCGCGCGGGCACCTTCAAGAAGGCGCACCGCCGCTTGATCGACCTGCTGGATGTTGCCGCTGACCTCGTCGGCGGTACTGGCCTGTTCCTCCACCGCCGTGGCGATTTGCGCCAGGGTATCGGTGACGCTCTGTACCGCGCTGGCGATCTCCCCGAGCCGTTCACCGAGGCCGGTGACCGCTTGTGCATCGCTCTCTGCCTGACTGCACGCGGCTTGCATCAGGCTGACGGCCTCATTCACCGTGTTGCGCAGGCTGTCGACCGTGCCGGCAATCTGTGCAGTCGACGATTGCGTGCGTTGGGACAGGCTGCGCACCTCATCGGCCACCACTGCGAAGCCGCGCCCTTGTTCGCCCGCCCGAGCCGCCTCGATGGCGGCGTTGAGGGCCAGCAGGTTGGTCTGCTCGGCGACACCGCGAATGGTGTCGACCACCAGTTGAATCTGCTGTCCCTGCTCGCTGACCCGTCCCAGCGCTGCCGCCGTTTCATTCAGGCGTTGATTGAGTTGCTGGATGCTCGCGGTGGTGCGCTGGCTGTCACGGCTGCTCTCGGCGGCAATGCGCCGGGTGTGCTGGGCGCTGCCGGACGCCTGTTCGCAACTGTGGGCCACCCCTTGTGAGGTGGCGGCCAGTTGTGTCGCCGCAGCGGCAATCTGGCTGATCTGCAACTGCTGGGCTTCGACTTCGCCCAGGGCGTCGCTGGAATGATGGTTGAGGGTTTGCACCGCGTTGCTCAGTTGCAGGGTTTCGTGATCCACCCCTTGAAGGCTGGTGCGCAGTTGCACCACGGCGACGTTCAGCGCGGTACTGATGACTGCCAGTTCGTCCCGGCCTTGAACCGGCACTTGCAGGCTCAGATTGCCATCGCGCAAGGCCTCGGCCAGCACCGTGATGCCGCTGGCGCTGCGGCGGATCGAGGCCTGCAAACAGATGAACAGATACAGCGCGGCCAACAGCAGGCAGCCCAACACGGCGGCCACCACAATGAACTGGCGGATCGCCGAGTCGTGGTAGTAATCCAGGCGTTGATCCAGTGACACCAGCGACTGCTGGCGCAACGAGGCTAGGTCGGAGAGCAGGGCATCGAGACTGCGCTCGAAGTCCTCCGGCTTGAGGTTGATGTTGCCGCCGAACACGCCGTCATCCAGTACCTTCAGACCGGTATCGAGGCGCTTGAGGCTGTCGTGGTATTGCCCGGCCCAGGTTTGCAGGGCGCTGGGCAAGCGCGCTTCGAGCAGGCCTGCGGTTTTCACCAGCTGCTCTCGCGCATCACCGATGCGGCTGCGCAAGTCGCGCAGTTGCAGGCGGCTTTGCAGGGTGAACTGCCCTGACACCACCGAGGCCTGACCCACCGCCGCCAGACGACCGACCCGTTCGATCAGGTCCGGCGCATGCTGGGTGGAAATCTGCGTCAGCAAATAAGTCTCCAGCCACGGTGCCAGCGTCAGGCGATTGTCCATGGCGATCTGTTCGCGCAAGGCTTGCAGGGCGCTCAAGGCGTTGGTGAAGCGATCATAGCCATCGGGCCACCAGCCAACGTTGCTCAGGTTTTTTGAGTCGAGGCCATCGAGGGCGGTTTGCAGGGCCTGATAACGCAACAGGGTTTCGCCCTCGGCGTTTTCTTTTTGCAGGGCGTTGCCCAACTCGGCAGTGGCCTGGCTGACGGCGGGCTGAACCGCATCGAAGGCGGCCATCGCGGCGAGGGTGGCGGGCGTTGGCTGGCGATTGGTTTCCGTGGCGCGCCACCGGGCGGCACGATCACGCTGGGCGCCGAGCAGGTCATCCAGCGCATCAAGCGCCAGCAGTTGCCGCACCCCGGCGCGTTCGCCGGAGATCAGGCTGAGTTTGTCGCGATAGTCCTGGCCGATCATCCACAGGCTGCCGGCCAGCGGCAGGATAAACAGCAGAAACAACAGCTGGAATTTGCGTGCGAAGCCGAAGCGCCCCAGCAGCCCGATCCCCGGTGATAAAAAAGCCTGCATGCCCCATGACTCCTCTGGACACCACGCACCATTGGCGTGCGCCGGAGGTTGTTGCCCCCGACTCGTGCCCTCTTAAAAGGCCTCGAAAGTTCACCCTTGTCCGCTCTGTAGGCCAACTCTGTGGCGAAACTTCCCATTCTTGGTCTCCTTTGTAAGGAGGCCGCGTTCAAGCAGACAAGGAAGGCAAGATTCAGACCATGGCTTTGCGCCATCAAGGTTGTGGCGATGAAAAACGAGGTCGTTAGCAGGCTAAGGGGATGGCGTTGCTGCACTGAAAAATGGCACATTGATGCATCTGCCTGTTTGTACCCACCTGTTGTACGGAAACCCCCATGGCTATCAGCAACGCCCAGTCCGGCTCAGTGCCGGCCTCCACTACGCCCCAAAGCAGTCCCCTGGTGATGCGCATCATCGGCGCGGTAGCGCTGGCGCATTTGATCAACGACCTGATCCAGTCGGTGCTGCCGTCGATCTATCCGATGCTCAAGGCCAACTATGGCCTGACCTTCACCCAGGTCGGCCTGATCACCCTGACGTTCCAGTTGACGGCCTCGCTGTTGCAGCCGTGGGTCGGTTACTACACCGACCGCCATCCCAAGCCGTGGTTGTTGCCGGCGGGGACGGTCTGCACCCTGGTTGGGATTCTGATGATGTCGGTGGTCGGCAGCTTTCCGTTGATTCTGCTGGCGGCAGGCTTGATCGGCATCGGTTCATCGACCTTCCACCCGGAAGCGTCCCGCGTGGCGCGCCTGGCTTCAGGCGGGCGCTTCGGGCTGGCGCAATCGACCTTCCAGGTCGGCGGTAATGCAGGCTCGGCGTTCGGCCCGTTACTGGCGGCGGCGATCATCATTCCCTATGGCCAAGGGCACGTGGCGTGGTTCGGCCTGTTCGCGGTGTTTGCGCTGTTCGTGCTCTACCGGATCAGCCGCTGGTACGCCAACCACTTGAACCTGTTCAAGCTCAAGCAAGGCCAGGCGGCGACTCACGGCCTGTCCAAGGGCCGAGTGACCAGCGCGTTGGTCGTGCTCGGATTGCTGGTGTTCTCCAAGTATTTCTACATGGCCAGCCTCACCAGCTACTTCACGTTCTACCTGATCGAGAAGTTCGACCTGTCGGTGGCCAGCTCGCAGCTGCACCTGTTCCTGTTTCTCGGCGCAGTAGCCGCGGGGACATTCTTTGGCGGGCCGATTGGCGACAGGATCGGGCGCAAGGCAGTGATCTGGTTCTCGATCCTCGGTGTTGCACCCTTCACACTGCTGCTGCCCCATGTCGACCTGTTCTGGACCAGCATCCTCAGCGTGGTCATCGGCTTCATCCTCGCCTCGGCGTTCTCGGCCATCGTGGTGTACGCCCAGGAACTGGTGCCGGGTAATGTCGGGATGATCGCCGGGGTATTCTTCGGCTTGATGTTCGGCTTCGGCGGGATTGGCGCGGCGCTGCTTGGGCATTTGGCGGACATTCGCGGTATCGAATACGTGTACTACCTGTGTTCGTTCCTGCCGTTGTTCGGGGTGTTGGCGATCTTCCTGCCGCGCACGAAGAAGACCTGACCCAACACAAATCCCTGTGGGAGCGAGCTTGCTCGCGATGACGGTGTATCAGCTTGCAGATCAGTTGGCTGACAGTCCGCTATCGCGAGCAAGCTCGCTCCCACAGTGGTTCGGTGGTGTGGCGGATGAATGTATCAGGCACAAAAAAGCCGCGTATCAAACGCGGCTTTTTCTTGGGCGTTGCGGCTTACACGTTGAAGCGGAAGTGCATCACGTCGCCGTCTTTGACGATGTAGTCCTTGCCTTCCAGACGCCATTTACCGGCTTCCTTGGTACCGGCTTCGCCCTTGTATTGGATGAAGTCGTTGTAGGCGATCACTTCGGCGCGGATGAAGCCTTTTTCGAAGTCGGTGTGGATCACGCCAGCGGCTTGTGGTGCGGTGGCGCCGACGCGGACGGTCCAGGCGCGGACTTCTTCGACACCAGCGGTGAAGTAGGTCTGCAGGTGCAGCATTTCGTAGCCGGCACGGATCACGCGGTTCAGGCCAGGCTCTTCGAGGCCCAGGGCTTCGAGGAACATGTCTTTCTCTTCGCCGTCATCGAGTTCGGCGATTTCCGCTTCGATCTTGTTGCACACCGGTACAACCACGGCGCCTTCTTCTTCAGCGATGGCGCGTACAACGTCCAGGTGCGGGTTGTTCTCGAAACCGTCTTCAGCGACGTTGGCGATGTACATGACCGGCTTGGTGGTCAGCAGGTGGAAGCCCTTGATCACCGCTTTCTCGTCGGTGCCCATGTTCTTCATCAGGCTGCGCGCTGGCTTGCCTTCGGTGAAGTGAGCGATCAGTTGCTCCAGCAGGCCTTTCTGGACCACTGCATCCTTGTCACCGCCCTTGGCGTTACGCGCGACTTTCTGCAGTTGCTTCTCGCAGCTGTCGAGGTCGGCGAAGATCAGTTCCAGCTCGATGATTTCGATGTCGCGTTTCGGGTCGACGCTGTTGGAAACGTGAATCACGTTCTCGTCTTCGAAGCAGCGGACCACGTGGGCGATGGCATCGGTTTCACGGATGTTGGCCAAAAACTTGTTGCCCAGGCCTTCGCCTTTCGACGCACCGGCTACCAGGCCCGCAATGTCGACGAACTCCATGGTGGTCGGCAGGATGCGCTTTGGATTGACGATGGCTGCCAGAGCTTCCAGACGCGGATCCGGCATCGGCACGATACCGCTGTTCGGCTCGATGGTGCAGAAGGGGAAGTTCTCGGCCGCGATCCCGGATTTGGTCAGGGCGTTGAACAGGGTGGACTTGCCGACGTTAGGCAGGCCGACGATGCCGCAATTGAATCCCATGGTGTTTCCCCTCGGATAAGAGTCAGGCCTTCTGGCTGTGCAGGTTTTTCATCGCGCGGTTCCATTCCCCGGCGAGGATATCCGGCAGCACGCCGAGGGCAAAGTCGATGCTGGCATCGAGTTTTTCCTGTTCGGCGCGTGGCGCACGACCCAGGACGAAATTTGAAACCATACTGGCAACGCCCGGGTGGCCAATGCCAAGCCGCAAGCGATGAAAGGTATTCTGATTGCCCAGTTGCGCAATGATGTCGCGCAACCCGTTGTGACCGCCATGGCCGCCGCCCTGCTTGAGCTTGGCAACGCCGGGTGGCAGGTCGAGTTCGTCGTGCGCCACGAGGATTTCTTCAGGCGTGATGCGGAAGAAACCGGCGAGTGCCGCTACGGCCTGGCCGCTGCGGTTCATGTACGTGGTGGGAATCAGCAGACGAACATCCTGACCCTGATGCGAATAGCGCCCGGTCAGGCCAAAATATTTGCGGTCCGCCACAAGGTTCACGCCTTGTGCGTTCGCGATGCGCTCAACAAAAAGGGCCCCTGCGTTATGCCGGGTCTGTTCGTATTCAGCGCCTGGATTTCCCAGGCCAACGATCAGTTTGATGGCAGTCACGATAGGGGCCCTTCATTGGAGTGGTGGAAAACATCGCCGCAATCAGGGAGAGCGGCGAAAGTGGACGAAAATTGCTCATTTACCATGATGTAAACTCCGCGTTCTCGCCCGCTTTCTCGCTATGCTCTAGTCCGCGATGTTTCCGGTCACTCCGGCGTACAGAGTAAAATTACTCTGCAGCGCCTTCTGCAGCTTCTGGAGCAACACGTGGAGCGTGGACGTTGGCAACAGCCTTGTCATCGCCGTGTGCCAGGGCCACGAACTCAACGCCTTTAGGAGCCTTGAGGTCCGACAGGTGAATGATCGAACCGATTTCAGCGTTAGCCAGGTCGACTTCGATGAACTCAGGCAGATCTTTCGGCAGGCAGGAAACTTCGATCTCGGCAACAACGTGCGAGATTTCGCCGCCTTTCTTGGTCGGTGCTTCTTCGTTGATGAAGTGCACTGGAACGATAGCGGTCAGTTTCTGGCCAGCTACTACGCGTACGAAGTCAGCGTGCATCACGTGGCCTTTGGCCGGGTGACGCTGCAGGGCTTTGATCACGACGTTCTGCTTGGTGCCACCAACGTTCAGCTCGATGATGTGGCTGTAAGCCGCTTCGTTTTCGAGCAGTTTGGCAACTTCTTTGGCCAGCATGCTGATGGATTCAGGGGCTTTTTCGCCACCGTAAACTACAGCTGGAACCAGGCTTGCGAGACGACGCAGGCGGCGGCTCGCACCTTTCCCCAGGTCGGAACGCACTTCAGCATTCAGGGTAAAATCGTTCATGTTGTATCTCCAAAATAACCACATTCGCCCCAGCGTTTGCGACCAGCGCTAAAGGCGATATGGGCAAAAAAGCCCCGCCCCGACAGGAATGCCGGGGCGGGGCGCTTTTCGTCAACGAGACATTTCGAGAAGGGCAGGGCCCTTAGCGGAACATCGCGCTGATCGATTCTTCATTGCTGATGCGGCGAACCGCCTCGGCAACTACCGGCGCGATATCCAGTTGACGGATACGCGAGCAGGCTTGTGCAGCAGCGGACAACGGGATGGTGTTAGTCACCACCAGTTCATCCAGCATGGAATTTTCGATGTTTTCGATCGCCCGACCGGACAGCACAGGGTGTGTGCAGTAGGCGAAAACCTTGGCAGCGCCATGCTCTTTCAAGGCCTTGGCCGCGTGGCACAGGGTGCCGGCGGTATCGACCATGTCATCGACCAGAATACAGGTACGCCCTTCGACATCACCGATGATATGCATCACTTCAGAGTGATTGGCTTTCTCACGGCGTTTGTCGATGATCCCGAGATCCACGCCCAGGGATTTGGCAACGGCACGTGCACGCACGACGCCACCAATGTCCGGGGACACGATCATCAGGTTTTCGAAGCGCTGATCTTCGATGTCATCCACCAGAACCGGGGAGCCGTAGATGTTATCTACCGGAATATCGAAGAAACCCTGGATTTGGTCAGCATGCAGATCAACCGTGAGAACACGGTCGATGCCGACTACGGTAAGCATGTCAGCCACGACTTTCGCGCTGATAGCCACACGTGCGGAACGCGGACGGCGATCCTGACGGGCATAACCAAAGTAAGGAATAACAGCAGTGATACGAGTAGCCGAGGAGCGGCGGAAGGCATCAGCCATCACTACCAGTTCCATCAGGTTATCGTTGGTCGGAGCGCAAGTCGGCTGAATAATGAAAACGTCTTTACCGCGGACGTTTTCATTGATCTCGGCTGTAATTTCGCCATCGGAGAATTTACCGACAGAGATGTCACCGAGAGGGATATGCAGCTGACGTACGACACGCCGAGCCAGATCGGGGTTAGCGTTCCCCGTAAAGACCATCATCTTGGACACGCGCAGTACCTGAAGGCTGAGGGTAACCTGGATGAGTATAGGAAAATGGCAGGGGCGGCTGGATTCGAACCAACGCATGGCAGGATCAAAACCTGCTGCCTTACCGCTTGGCGACGCCCCTGTATCTGTTGCAACGATTACCCAGTAATCGGTTCCTTTAGAGCAGACCTTGAAGCTTGCGATGCAACATCGAAACGTTGCTTCCTTTTGCTACAAAACCTGTAAGGGTCTCTGTAAGAAGGGCCGAGACTTTATCAGCTTCAGCTTTGCTTGGGAAGCCCCCAAACACACAACTTCCAGTTCCGGTGAGTTTTGCTTCGGTAAATTTACCTAACAAATTCAAAGCGTTACGTACCTCTGGATAACGCCTTGTTACCACCGGCAAGCAGTCATTACGACTGTTTCCCTTGGGAACGGGGCGCACTTTAATGGGAGGAGTGTTACGTGTCAACAACGGATCTGAAAAAATTTCTGCCGTACTTACAGAGACTTGCGGCACCAGCACGAGATACCACGGTTCTTCCGGGTCGACAGGGGTCAGTTTCTCCCCCACGCCCTCGGCAAAAGCCGCGTGGCCACGTACGAAAACCGGGACGTCGGCGCCCAGCGTCAACCCCAGGCCAGCCAGGTGATCTTCATCCCAGCCCAATTGCCACAGGTGATTGAGGCCGAGCAAAGTCGTTGCGGCATTCGAACTGCCGCCACCGATACCACCGCCCATGGGCAGGATCTTGTCGATCCAGATATCGACGCCCAGCGAGCAAGCGGACTGCTCCTGAAGTTTTTTCGCGGCCTTGACGATCAGGTTGCTGTCGTGGGGGACGCCTGGGAATTCGGTGTGCAGTCGGATGACACCGTCATCGCGCAGGGCATAGGTGATTTCGTCGCCGTAATCGAGAAACTGAAACATCGTCTGCAGTTCGTGGTAGCCGTCTTCGCGGCGCCCCAGAATGTGCAGCATCAAATTGAGTTTGGCCGGAGATGGCAAAGTCAGGCGATTGGCTGGCATGTCATGACCCCAGTTTGCGTGGTTGCCAGGCCTTGATCACCAGTGTGACGTCAAGGTCGGAGCCATGCAGCTTGATTCGCTCGGGCAGCCAGTAACCGTTTTGCTGGGTGTAGTCGGTGTATTCGACCTGCCAGCCATCCTGTTCGAGGTTGGCCAGGCGACTGTCGGCATCCAGTGTCAGGCGACTTTTGCTGTCCGGAGACGGAAGCCCACGCACCCACCAGGCCAGGTTGGACACCGGCAACTTCCAGCCCAGCTGTTCTTCGAGCAGCACTTCCGGATTCGGCGCGTCGTAACGTCCCTGGTTGGCAACCTCCAGCGACACCTTGCCCGGACGTCCGGTCAGGCGAGCCGCGCCGCGGCCTAACGGACCGGACAGGCGAATGTCGTAGTAATCCTGGCGCTGCAACCAGAACAGCGTGCCACTGCCCGAGTCTTTCGGGGCGCGGATGCCGATCTTGCCGTCGATCTGCCAGCCATCGAGGGCAGTGAGTTGCTCTTTGTGCTCGCGCCACTGGGCGGGATTGCCGTGCCCCTCGACCGATTCGCGTGGACCCAGGCCCGCGCAACCGGCAAGTAGGGCGATAAAACTGAAAACGATGAAATGGCGCAAAAACATAATCTTAAAGAGTCTCTGATCCGGTCAGGCGTTTGATGGTGCCGCGCAGGGTCGGGCTGTCGGGTTGTTCCTTGAGGAACTTGCCCCAGATCTGTTTGGCTTCGCGCTGTTTGCCGTTGGCCCACAGGACTTCGCCCAGGTGAGCGGCGACTTCCTGATCGGGGAAGCGATCCAGGGCTTGACGCAACAGGCGCTCGGCTTCGTCGAGATTGCCCATGCGGTAATTCACCCAGCCAAGGCTGTCGAGTACCGCCGGGTCTTCCGGACTGATCTGGTGCGCCTGTTCGATCAGGGCCTTGGCTTCGGCGTAGCGCGTGGTGCGGTCGGACAGGGTGTAGCCGAGGGCGTTCAACGCCATGGCATTGTCCGGGTCGCGCTTGATGATCGTGCGCAGGTCTTTTTCCATCTGCGCCAGGTCATTGCGTTTTTCCGCCTGCATGGCGCGGGTGTAGAGCAGGTTCAAATCGTCCGGATATTGCTGCAAGGCTTGTTGCAGAACATTCCAGGCCTTGTCGCCCTGATTGTTGGCAGACAGGGTTTCGGCTTCGATCAGGTACAACTGGATCGCGTAATCCGGCTGCTCGTCGCGCTCTGCCGCCAGCTTGCGTTGGGCTTCGGCGGTCCTGCCGTTGTTCATCAGGATGTCGGCCTGACGCAATTGCGCCGGCAGGAAGTCGCTGCCCGGGCCAACCTTGGCGTATTCAATCAGCGCGCCTTGCGGGTCATTTTGTTCTTCGGCGATGCGACCGAGATTCAGGTGCGCCGAGTCGACGTGGCTTTCCCGGGCGATCAGGTCTTCCAGGTAACCCTTGGCCTCGTTCCAGGCCTTGGCTTCCAGGCAGACCAGTGCCAGGGAGTAACGCAGTTCGTCGTCCTCCGGGTATTGCTGAACCAGGCTCGAGAACTCGGCCTTGGCGTCGTCCATACGGTTCTGTTCAACCAGCATCCGCGCATAAGTCAGGCGCAGGCGCTTGTCGTCCGGGTATTTCTTGATGCTTTTTTGCAGCAGCGGCAAGGCCTCGTCACCGCGATTCAGGGTTTGCAACAGGCGTGCACGCAGCAGAATCGGGGCAATTTCGCCGTCGTCCGGCGGATTGTTTTCCAGCAGCTTCAGCGCGCCTTTGGTATCGCCATCCTGTTGCATCAGCAGCGCCTTGCCGAAAATCAGCTGGCTGTTGTCCGGATGACGCTGCAACAAACGGTCGAAGCTTTTCATCAAGCCGTTGCGGGTGTCCTGGTCGGTGTCGGCCGCGGACAGCGCGAGGAAGTCGAAATGCGTGTCACCCTTGCCTTGCAGGACTTTCTCCATATAGACCATGGAGTCGTCATAACGCCCGGCGCGTGCCAGTTGCACGGCGGCGGCGCGTTGCGCTTCGAGGTCGTTGGGGGCGTTTTTGGCCCAGATCAGCGCGGTGTCCAGGGCTGCCTGATCGGCGCCCAGATATTCGGCGATACGGAATGCCCGCTCGGAAATGCCCGGATCCTGGGTATTGATGGCCTGGGTCACATAGTTGTCCAGGGCAATGTCGAAACGATTGCGCTGGCCAGCCAGTTCGGCGCTCAACAGGCTGAAGATGGTGTCCTCGCTGAATGAGCTGTAGACCTTGGGCTTTTCAGGGACCGGGGTGCTGTCTTCAACCGGCGACGTACCGTCCGACGGAACGGGTGCCAAGGCCTGGCAGCCGCTGAGGAAGACAAAAGCGAGGAGCAACGCGGAAGATCTATTCATATAGGAAGAGGACGACTAACCTGCGGTCGGATCATCATGACACAAGCTTTCGGCCAAACATAACCGGCCTGGCATTTTCCCGAGAACACCGGTCCCCGTGTAGGAGCTGCCGAAGGCTGCGATCTTTTGATCTTGATCTTTGAAGGCAAAAGATCGCAGCCTTCGGCAGCTCCTACAGGGGTGTAAACGAGAACCGCTCGCAACGTTGGTGCCATCTACCGAAGCGATAGATATCGAGTGGTTGTTCTGATTCCGTCGAAGTAGGACAATTACCGGCTTCACGTCACCATCAGCGACTTTGAATGGCCTTCCTTGCACTCGGTATTAACCACAAGACTGCTTCAGTAGACGTCCGCGAGCGCGTGGCTTTTACCCCTGAGCAGCTGGTTGAGGCCTTGCAGCAGCTCTGCCGACTCACCGACAGCCGCGAAGCTGCGATCCTCTCCACCTGCAATCGCAGTGAGCTCTATATAGAACAGGATCACCTGTCGGCGGATGTCGTGCTGCGCTGGCTGGCCGAATATCATCATTTGAGCTACGACGAGCTGCGCGAAAGCGCCTATGTGCATGAAGATGATGCGGCAGTTCGTCACATGATGCGGGTGGCTTCCGGGCTCGACTCGCTGGTGTTGGGCGAACCGCAGATTCTCGGCCAGATGAAGTCGGCCTATGCCGTGGCCCGCGAGGCCGGCACCATCGGGCCGTTGCTCGGGCGGCTGTTCCAGGCCACGTTCAATGCGGCCAAGCAGGTGCGCACCGACACTGCCATCGGCGAGAACCCGGTGTCGGTGGCGTTTGCCGCGGTGAGCCTGGCCAAGCAGATTTTCAGCGACCTGCAACGCAGCCAGGCCTTGTTGATCGGCGCCGGCGAGACCATCACCCTGGTCGCCCGCCATCTGCATGACCTGGGTGTAAAGCGCATCGTGGTCGCCAACCGCACCCTGGAGCGCGCGAGCATTCTGGCCGAACAGTTCGGTGCCCATGCGGTGTTGCTGTCGGATATTCCGGCAGAGCTGGTGCGCAGCGATATCGTCATCAGTTCCACTGCCAGCCAATTGCCGATTCTGGGTAAGGGTGCAGTGGAAAGCGCCTTGAAACTGCGCAAGCACAAACCCATTTTCATGGTGGATATCGCCGTTCCCCGCGACATCGAGCCAGAAGTCGGCGAGTTGGACGACGTTTACCTCTATAGCGTCGACGATCTCCACGAGGTGGTTGCCGAGAACCTCAAGAGCCGTCAGGGCGCAGCCCAGGCCGCCGAAGAGATGGTCTCGGTCGGCGCCGAAGACTTCATGGTCCGCCTGCGTGAGTTGGCGGCGGTGGACGTACTCAAGGCCTATCGTCAACAAAGCGAGCGCCTGCGCGACGAAGAGCTGCAAAAGGCCCAACGCCTGTTGGCCAACGGCACCAGCGCCGAAGAAGTGCTGGTGCAGTTGGCGCGCGGCCTGACCAACAAACTGTTGCACGCACCGAGCGTGCAGTTGAAAAAGCTTTCTGCCGAAGGTCGCCTGGATGCGCTGGCGATGGCCCAGGAACTCTTTGCCCTCGGTGAGGGCTCATCGGATAGCTTTTCGGATAAAAAACCGCAATGAAAGCGTCACTGCTCAATAAGCTGGATATCCTCCAGGACCGTTTCGAGGAATTGACTGCCCTGCTGGGCGACGGCGAGGTCATTTCCGATCAGAACAAGTTCCGCACCTATTCCAAGGAGTACGCGGAAGTCGAACCGATCGTGGGCGTCTATAAAGAACTGCTGAAAGTGCAGGACGACCTCGAAGGCGCCCAGGCACTGCTCAAGGACAGCGACCCGGACATGCGTGAAATGGCCGTGGAAGAAGTCCGCGAGGCCAAGGAACGCCTGGTCGCGCTTGAAGCCGACCTGCAGCGCATGCTGCTGCCCAAGGACCCGAACGACGGGCGCAACGTGTTTCTCGAAATCCGTGCCGGCACCGGCGGCGACGAGGCAGCGATTTTCTCTGGTGACCTGTTCCGCATGTATTCGCGCTACGCCGAGCGCCGTGGCTGGCGAGTGGAGATCCTCTCGGAAAACGAGGGTGAACACGGCGGCTATAAAGAGGTGATTGCCCGGGTCGAGGGCGACAACGTCTACGGCAAGCTGAAATTCGAATCCGGCGCGCACCGCGTGCAGCGGGTTCCGGCGACCGAATCCCAGGGCCGCATCCACACGTCGGCCTGCACCGTGGCGGTGTTGCCCGAGCCGGACGAGCAGGAAGCCATCGAGATCAACCCGGCCGACCTGCGCGTCGATACCTATCGCTCCTCTGGCGCCGGTGGCCAGCACGTCAACAAGACCGACTCGGCGATCCGCATCACGCACTTGCCATCCGGCATCGTGGTCGAGTGCCAGGAAGAACGTTCACAGCACAAGAACCGCGCCCGGGCGATGTCCTGGTTGTCGGCCAAGCTGAACGATCAACAGACCTCCGCCGCGGCCAACGCCATCGCCAGTGAGCGCAAGTTGCTGGTTGGTTCCGGTGATCGCTCCGAGCGCATCCGCACTTATAACTTTGCCCAGGGCCGGGTCACCGACCACCGCGTCAACCTGACCCTGTATTCCCTCGACGAGATCCTCGCCGGCGGTGTAGAGGCGGTGATCGAGCCGTTGCTGGCCGAATACCAGGCCGATCAACTGGCAGCGATAGGTGAGTAAATGACGATCATTGCCAGTTTGTTGCGCGCCGCCGATTTGCCCGACTCGCCCACGGCGCGTCTGGATGCCGAATTGCTGCTGGCGGCGGCCTTGGGCAAGTCCCGCAGTTTCCTGCACACCTGGCCGGAGCGCATCGTGCCGAGCGAAGCGGCGCTGACGTTCGCCGAATATTTGCAGCGCCGCCGCAACGGTGAGCCGGTGGCCTATATCCTCGGCCAGCAGGGTTTCTGGAAGCTGGATCTGGAAGTGGCACCGCACACATTGATCCCGCGCCCGGACACCGAACTGCTGGTGGAGGCCGCGCTGGAACTGTTGCCGGCCACACCGGCTAAAGTACTCGACCTCGGCACCGGCAGCGGCGCGATTGCCCTGGCCCTGGCCAGCGAACGTCCGGCCTGGAGCGTCACTGCCGTGGACCGAATTCTGGAAGCCGTGGCCCTGGCCGAACGCAATCGCCAGCGTCTGCACCTGGGCAACGCCACCGTGCTGAGCAGCCATTGGTTCAGTGCCCTGGAAGGTCAGCGTTTTCAACTGATCATCAGCAATCCGCCCTACATCGCAGCGGCCGATCCGCATCTGGTTGAGGGCGATGTGCGCTTTGAACCGGCCAGTGCTTTGGTGGCCGGTGTCGACGGGCTCGAGGATCTGCGCCTGATCGTCGCCCAGGCGCCGGACCATCTGGACGCCGGCGGTTGGCTGATGCTCGAACACGGCTACGATCAGGCCGAGGCGGTCCGCGATTTGCTGCTGACCCGCGGATTTGAAGAAGTCCACAGCCGCACCGATCTGGGCGGTCACCAACGCATCAGTCTGGGGCGCCTGCCGTGCTGAATGATCAGGAGTTGCTGCGTTACAGCCGGCAGATTCTACTGCAACACATCGATATCGACGGTCAGTTGCGGCTCAAGGAAAGCCGCGTATTGATCGTCGGTCTTGGCGGCCTTGGCGCACCAGTGGCGCTGTATCTGGCGGCGGCAGGTGTGGGTGAATTGCACCTGGCGGACTTCGACACGGTCGATCTGACCAACCTGCAACGCCAGATCATTCACGACACCGACAGTGTCGGCATGTCCAAGGTCGATTCGGCAATCAAGCGCCTGAGCGCGATCAATCCCGAGATCCAGTTGATCGCCCATCGTGCGGCGCTGGACGAAGACTCCCTGGCCGCCGTGGTGGCCGGGGTGGATCTGGTCCTCGATTGTTCTGACAATTTTTCCACCCGTGAAGCGGTCAACGCCGCTTGCGTAACCGCCGGCAAACCGCTGGTCAGCGGCGCGGCGATTCGCCTCGAAGGGCAACTGTCGGTGTTCGATCCGCGTCGGCCGGAGAGTCCGTGCTACCACTGCCTATACGGGCACGGCAGCGAAGCCGAACTGACCTGCAGCGAAGCCGGCGTGGTCGGTCCGCTGGTGGGGCTGGTCGGCAGTCTGCAAGCGCTTGAAGCGCTGAAATTGCTGGCCGGATTCGGCGAGCCGCTGGTGGGGCGCCTGCTGTTGATCGATGCCTTGGGCACGCGCTTCCGTGAATTGCGGGTCAAGCGCGATCCGGGTTGCAGCGTCTGTGGGTCGAAACATGCGTGAAGCGCCGATTGGTGTGTTCGACTCCGGTGTCGGCGGGCTCTCGGTGCTGGCCGAGATCCAGTGCTTGCTGCCCAACGAGACGCTGATGTACGTCGCCGACTGCGGGAATATTCCCTATGGCGAGAAAACCCCGGAATTTATCCAGCAGCGTTGCAGCGTGATGGCCGACTTCTTTCAGCAACAGGGCGCCAAGGCCCTGGTGCTGGCCTGCAACACGGCGACGGTGGCTGGCGTCGCCGACTTGCGCCGTGACTATCCCGAATGGCCCATTGTCGGCATGGAGCCGGCAGTCAAACCGGCCGCCGCCGCAACCCGCTCCGGCGTGGTGGGGGTGCTGGCCACCACCGGCACCTTGCAGAGCGCCAAGTTCGCCGCATTGCTCGACCGCTTCGCCACGGACGTGAAAGTGATCACCCAGCCGTGTCCCGGTCTGGTTGAACTGATTGAAAACGGCGATCTGCGCAGTTCCGAGCTGCGTCAGCTGTTGGCCGGGTATGTCGAACCACTGCTGGCTGCCGGCGCGGACACCCTGATTCTCGGCTGCACCCATTACCCTTTTCTCAAGCCGATGCTCCGGCAGATGATCCCCGAGGACATCAGCTTGATCGATACCGGTGCCGCCGTCGCACGGCAACTCCAGCGGCTTTTGGTCGAAGGCGAGCTGCTCGCCGAGGGGCCTGCCCGAGAAGCGCAGTTCTGGACCAGCGCCGATCCGGTTCATTTCAGAAATATCTTGCCGATACTGTGGAATACGGCTGGCATTGTGCGAAGCTTCAACAGGTAAGAAAGTTCCGGGGAATCAAACGAAAAATTGGGGTTAGCTTCTGATAAATAGCCGATTTCCATAGCTTTTCAGGGCTGAGCAACAAAAAAAACCATACGAAATTGTTCGGGAAAGGAAGTTTCTAATGAAGCGACTATTCTGCTTGGCCGCGATTGCGGCCGCATTAATGGGGCACACCTTTACCGCGCAGGCGGCAGGTGTGGAGTTCGCGGTTGGTCAGACCAGCGATTCGACCATGACGTATCGACTGGGCATGCAGTTCGATTGGGACCAGAGCTGGTGGCAAAGTGACGTCGGTCGCGTGACCGGTTACTGGAGCGGCGCCTACACCTATTGGGAAGGCGACAAGACCTCGAGCAATAACAGCCTGTCGTTCTCTCCGGTGTTCGTTTACGAATTTGCCGGTCAGAACATCAAGCCCTACGTTGAAGCAGGCATTGGCGTGGCGGTGTTCTCCAATACCCGACTCGAAGACAACAACATCGGCAGTGCCTTCCAGTTTGAAGACCGGTTCGGTTTTGGCCTGCGCTTCAACGGCGGCCATGAAGTCGGGATCCGTGCGACGCACTATTCCAACGCCGGGCTCGCCAGTTCCAACGACGGTGTAGAAAGCTACTCGCTGCATTACACGTTGCCGCTGTAAGCACCACGGTTTCAGCGGGTTGCAAATCCCCTGTGGGAGCGAGCTTGCTCGCGATAGCGATTTCAGACTCAACATTGATGTTGAATGAAACATCGTCATCGCGAGCAAGCTCGCTCCCACAGGGGCGCGTTGTTTTCCAGTTCAGCGATACGCCGTCGAAATCCCCTGGCGTTCGTCGATGCACTCCGGTGCGCCCATCTCGAATTCCCGGCAGATCAGCGGGCGTTTTTCGTAGATGGTGCACATCATCGTGTTGCGATCCAGTGCGGCACACCATCCGTCGTCCAGGCGCAGCATGACTTCCCCGCCCCAGTCATCGGTATCGATGAACCGTTCAGGCACACCCGTATCGGTGATCAGCATGACTTCGAGCTGGCAGCAGCAGGCTGCACAGGTCGAGCACGTGACCGCGGGTTCCGCGATTTGCGTATGGGGGATGGTTTTCATGGCGCGCAGTGTAAGGCAGTCGCCGGGTGCTGTGTGAAAGGTCTGACGGACGCTCAAGTATCGGAACGTCCGCGATACCGATGCCGATGGTGGCGATTTTCAGGGTTGATCCTTGATCGGTGGCTGGCTGCGCACCATGGGTTTGCCGATCTCCAGTTTCACTCGGTCCGGCCGTTTGGAGAGCGGCCAGAGGGCGGCCATGAACGCTGCCGGGAAAGAGATTTCCAGCGGGCGCTCCTTGAGTTTTTCGAAGATGTGCCGTGCGGCTTTCTCCACCGGCCAGCTCAAGGGCATGGGGAAGTCGTTTTTCGCCGTCAGCGGCGTTTCGACAAACCCGGGGCTGATCACTGTGAGTTCAATACCTTCCGGGGCCAGGTCGATGCGCAGGGATTCGAACAGATAACGCAGCCCGGCCTTCGAGGCGCCGTACGCTTCTGCCTTGGGCAGTGGCAGGTAAGTCACCGTACTGGCCATGGCTACCATGTGCGGTGCGGTGCCGGCACGCAGCAGGGGCAGGGCCGCTTCGATGCAATAGTTGCTGGCCAGCAGGTTGGTGCGCACGACATGCTCGACAATCGAGGCGTCGAACTGTTTGGCATCCACGTACTCGCAGGTGCCGGCATTGAGTATCACGGTGTCCAGCGAGCCCCAGTCCTCGGCAATCTGCTCGCCGATCTCGCGCACGGTCTGGCTGTTGGTCAGGTCTCCGGCGACCACCAGCACCTGTCCCGGATAACGTTGCGACAAGTCTTTGAGGGGGGCCACGATGCGCGAGCTGACGGCCAGGTGCGCACCGGTTTTCAGGATTTCTTCGGCCAGGGCGGCACCGATGCCGCTGCTGGCACCGGTCAGCCAGTATCGTCGTGCGAGTGCGCAACTCATCCCAATCTCCTTTTCAGCCAGGCAATTGCCCGGCCCAATACGGGTAAATATTCATAAAACAGAGCCCCGGCATCGAGGCAATCCCGGTAGCGGTAACTCATGACCCAATTGCGGCGTACTGCCGTGAGGGTAGATTTTTGAACGCCGTCAACGCGCGAGTACGGGAGGTACTCAAGTCGACGATCGGTGAGGGGTAATCCACAACACCGAACAGGCCGCCGAGATTGGCGGGGTTGTGCACTTCTCTTTTATTCAGCCCGGCCAGTTCCGGCAGCCATTGCTTGATGAACACGCCTTCGGGGTCGAATTTTTCCGACTGGTTCAGCGGGTTGAAAATCCGGAAGTAAGGCGCCGAGTCGGTGCCGGTGGAGGAACTCCACTGCCAGCCACCGTTGTTCGCCGCCAGGTCGCCATCGATCAGGTGACGCATGAAAAAGCGTTCGCCTTCGCGCCAGTCGATCAACAGGTTCTTGGTCAGGAACATCGCCACCACCATGCGCAGGCGGTTGTGCATCCAGCCGGTTGCCAGCAGTTGGCGCATGGCGGCGTCGATAATCGGCAAACCGGTACGCGCCTGTTGCCAAGCGGCCAGTTCTTCGGGGGCGTTGCGCCAGGCCAATGCTTCGGTTTCCGGACGAAACGCGCGGTGTCGGGAAACCCGAGGGTAGCCCACCAGGATGTGTTTGTAGAACTCGCGCCACAGCAGTTCGTTGATCCAGGTGACGGCGCCAGTCTTGCCACTTTCGAATTCACCTTGATTGCTGTTCAAGGCCGCGTGCAGGCATTGGCGCACAGAAATCACCCCGGCGACCAGATAGGCCGAGAGCTGACTGGTGCCGGGCTTCGCCGGGAAATCCCGTTCGCTTTGATAGCGCGCGATCTGCACATCGCTAAAGCTGTCGAGGCGATGCCGGGCTTCGGTTTCGCCCGCCGGCCACAGGTTGCGCAGGTTCTCATCGGGTGTTGCGAAGCCGTCGACACTCACGGGGATCGCATCGCTGGCAATGTTCAGCGGCGTTTGTTTGTGCGGCGCGCAGACCAGGCTGGGCAGCGAGCGGTGCAGTCGTTCGTAGCAGACTTTGCGGAACTGGCTGAAGACCTGAAAGTAAGTGCCGGTCCGGGTCAGCACGCTCCCGGGCTTGAACAGCAATTGATCGAGGTAGCGGCGAACTTCGATGCCTTCAGCCTTCAGCGTCTGGGTGACGGCTGCATCGCGACGGGATTCGTGGATGCCGTACTCTTCGTTGAGGTACACAGCTTCGATCTGCAACTGTCGGCACAGGTTCAGCAATACGCTGGGTGCGTCATCCCAGCGAGGTGCCAGGCGGACCAGCAGGGGAATGTTCAGTTGACCCAGTTCGCGGCTCAACTCGCGTAGGTTACGCAGCCAGAAGTCCACTTTGCAGGGCGCATCGTCGTGTTCCAGCCATTGTTCCGGGCTCAACAGAAATGCCGCCACGCACGGGCCGCGAGCCGCGGCAGCCGAGAGGGCGGTGTTGTCATGCAGGCGCAAGTCGCTGCGCAGCCAGATCAATTGCATGTTGGTATCCACGCGATTCATTTAAATCAGCCCGCGCTGAACGAGTGCCTGATGTGCCGACAGCGGATCTTCGGCCAGGTACAAATCAGCGATCTCGGCAGTACTGACAGACAACTCGGTGTGGTGGATGCATACCGTTGGTCCGGCAATCATTTTTGGGCAACTGACACCTTTGAAAAGTTTCGGCAGCTGCGCCGGATTCAGGGCTTTGCTTGAGTACAGCAGAATCCCACGGGGTTGCAGAAGTTCGACCGCCAATGCCAGTTCGCCGACCGGCAGTGGCCCGTCGAAGACTTCCACCGGGCAATCGGCGCTGCTGATCAGCCAGGCCGTTAGCCAAAGGTGCGGCTCCATGGGCAGGTCCGAGTGGTTGATCAGCAGCAGCGGCGCGGTGCACAACTGACGATTGTTATGGTAGATGCGTGCACCGAACTTGCTACGCAGCCAGGCACAAAAAAAGCCCCGCTCCATCTGCGCACCGAACTGGCCTTGCCAGCGTTGCTCCAGAGCGGCCAGCAAGGGCATCAGCAACTGTTCGCACAGGGTTCGCGGCGGATACAACGCCATCGCCTGATTGACGCTGTCATCCAGAGTGCGCTCCTGCAATCCGCTGACCGCCTGCAGCAACGTTTGCAGCAAGGCGTGCCAATCGTTGTCGACGGACTCGCTGAAGGCTTGCGGCGTGTCGAGCAGTTGCTTGACCTGGCTGACGGCAACGCCACGGTTGAGCCAGGTGAGAATGGCCTGGATGCGTTGTACATGGTCGGCCGAGAACAACCGATGCCCCTTGGGTGTGCGTTGCGGCACGATCAGACCGTAGCGCCGCTCCCAGGCGCGCAAGGTCACGGCATTGACGCCGGTTTGCCGCGCCACTTCTCGGATCGGCAGCCAGCCTTCGTCCAACGCCTTTTCACAGTCATCGCCGAGGTCTTCGCGGGCGCTGGTGTCGAGTTTTTTTTTCATCAGATGGCGTTTCGCAGGCTGAGGTTTTCCGGGTGCGGTTGCAGGTAAACCTGCTGTGCGATGTACGGATCGGGGTGTTGGCGAAAGTGATGCTTGAGCAGCGTCAGCGGCACCATCAGCGGCACGATACCCAGGCGGTATTGGCTGATTACGTGCTGCACTTCCTGCTTGTCTTCGCCGCTGATGGCCTGTTTCAGGTAGCCGCTGAGGTGTTGCAGGACGTTGGTGTGAGTACGGCGGGTGGCGCATTTTTTCAGTGCCGACATCAGTTCGCTGAAATAGCGGGGGCCCAGTTCCTGCGGATCGGTTTTGCCCATGTTGCCCAGCAGATTGCCCAGGGTTTTGTATTGCACCGGGTTGTGGGCCATCAGCAGGTATTTGTAGCGCGAGTGAAAGCCCGTGAGACCGTGCCGGGTCATGCCCTCTTGACGTAGCTGCTGCCAGGCGCTGTAGGCGAACACCCGGGTGAGGAAGTTTTCCCGCAGCACCGGATCGTTGAGCCGGCCGTCTTCCTCCACCGGCAAGTCCGGGTGCCGCAGGCAGAAGGCCCGGGCGTAGATCCCGTGCCCGCCAATATCCGCCCGTGCGCCGTTGGCGTGGTAGACCTTGACCCGCTCCAGGCCACAGGACGGGGAATTTTGCATGAAGATGTAGCCGCAGATATCCCCCAACTGCGCTGCCATGTCCCGGCCGTAGGTGGCCAACGGTTGTGTCACGTTAAGCTTGTGGTCGAGGGTGCCCACGGCTTCGGGTTGATCTGCGCTGCCCACTGGCCGAATCGGTTGGCGGGGCACGCCCAGGCCGATGGCCACTTCCGGGCAGACCGGGATGAAATCGAAGTAATCAGTGAGGGTGCGGCTGCACAACCGCGATTCCTTGTGCCCGCCGTTGTAGCGCACGTCGAGCCCCATCAGGCAGGCGCTGATGGCGATTTTCGGTTTGGCGTGGGCGTGGGACATCGGAGCACCTCGAATCTGAACCGGTGCAGACGGTCGAGTCTGTACAGGATAACTTCATCATAGATTCGAAGTTGTACAAGTCAAATGTTGTGTATAAGTATTGTGGCGGGCTGCTGTCCATGGCGACAGCAGCGATTTGCTCGGGTTGATGCCTTTGCTTACTGCAGGTGTTCATGCAAGCGGCGAGCGGCTTCCTGACCGCTGAGCCAGGCCCCTTCGACGCGCCCGGACAGGCACCAGTCGCCACAGGCATACAGCCCCAGGTCTGCATCGGCCAGGGTGCCCCATTCGTGACTGCTGGCGGGGCGGGCGTAGAGCCAGCGGTGGGCGAGGCTGAAGGTCGGTGCGGGCATGGAATCGTGCAGCAGTTCGGCGAAGGCGCCATGCAGTTGTTCGATCACGGCTTCCTTGGACAGGTCAATGTGCTGGCGACTCCAGGCGCTGGTTGCGTGCAGCACCCAGGTGTCGAGAGTGTTGTCACGCCCGGGTTTGCTGCGGTTGCGAGCCAGCCAGTCGAGGGGGCTGTCCTGCACGAAGCAGCCTTCCATGGGCGTTTCCAGTGGCGTTTCGAAGGCGAGGGCGATGGCCCAGGTCGGGTCCATTTTCACCCCGGCGGCGGCACCGGCGAGTTTCGGCGCAGATGCCAGCAAAGCCGTGGCCTGCGGGGCTGGCGTGGCGATGACCACGTGGCTGAACGGTCCGTGGGTGAAGCCCTCGGCGTCCTGCAGATGCCAGTGTTCTTCACCGCGATAGACCTCGGTGATCCGGCAGGCGAAATGCACTTCAAGTTCACCAAGCAGGGCGCGGGTGATGGCGCTCATATGCGGCGTGCCGACCCAACGGGTCTGCTCGTCTGGCGACAGGTTAAGCTGGCCACCATGGTAGGTGTACAGCTGCGGCGTCCACTCGGCAACCCAGCCCTTGGCCTGCCAGCGCTGGACTTCGGTGACAAAGCGACGGTCACGGGCGGTGAAATACTGCGCACCCATGTCCAGAGCGCCCGCATCGCTGCGTTTGCTCGACATGCGCCCGCCACTACCGCGGCTTTTATCGAACAGTTGAACCACATGCCCGAGGTCAGTCAGGGCCTGGGCGGCGGAGAGTCCGGCAATGCCGGTGCCAATGATTGCGATAGGTACAGTCATAGGTGCCTCGTTTACCTTTCTGTACAGACTACGCCGGGGTTCAAACCTGTACAATATTGTTTGTTGGTATAACTTTTAGCGTTCTCGTTCTGACAGCTTGGCCTATTGTTAAACATAGAGCCTGCTCGATACCAAAGATCCCTGCTTATAAAAATAGACTAATGGACAGGGTAAAACGCCACGCGAGGAAGAAGTCATGCACATATTGCTGACCGGCGGTACTGGTTTGATAGGACGTCAGCTTTGCCGGCACTGGTCGGGTCAGGGATATCGCCTGACAGTCTGGAGTCGCCAGCCTGAAAAAGTCGCGAAAACATGTGGTACCCAAGTGCGTGGAATTGCCCGGCTGGAGGATCTGGGGCAGGAGCCAGTGGATGCGATCGTCAATCTGGCCGGAGCGCCGATTGCCGACCGACCCTGGACGCACAAGCGAAAAGCCTTGTTGTGGAGCAGTCGCATCACGCTCACCGAAACCCTGCTGGCGTGGCTCGAAAGTCGCGAGCAGAAACCCCGGGTCCTGATTTCCGGTTCAGCTGTCGGCTGGTATGGCAACGGCGGCGAGCGTGAACTGACCGAGGATTCGGGGCCGATCAGTGAAGACTTCGCCAGCCAGTTATGCATCGCCTGGGAGGAGACTGCACAGCGGGCCGAAGCGATGGGCATTCGCGTCATTCACATCCGTACCGGGTTGGTGCTGTCGGCGGAGGGTGGCTTTTTGTCGCGGCTGTTACTGCCGTTCAAACTGGGTCTGGGAGGGCCGATCGGCAACGGCCGGCAGTGGATGCCGTGGATTCATATCGACGATCAAATCGCCCTGATTGATTTTCTTCTGCATCGCAACGAGGCCAGCGGTCCCTATAATGCGTGCGCGCCCAAACCGGTGCGCAACCGCGAGTTTGCCAAGACGCTGGGTAGCGTACTGCATCGCCCGGCGTTCATGCCGATGCCTGCCTTCGTATTGAAGGTGGGGCTGGGTGAGTTGTCCTTACTGTTGCTGGGCGGCCAGCGCGCCACCCCGGTGCGTTTGTTACAGGCTGGTTTCACTTTTAAGTTCATGGATTTGCGCGCGGCTCTGGACGATCTGTCCAGTCGCCTTTGAAATAGGACGTTGCATGACTGATCACGCGTTGCTTCTGGTCAACCTGGGCTCACCTGCCTCCACCTCGGTGGCGGATGTGCGCAGCTACCTCAACCAATTTCTGATGGACCCGTACGTGATCGACCTGCCATGGCCGGTTCGACGCTTGCTGGTGTCGCTGATCCTGATTAAGCGTCCCGAGCAGTCGGCCCATGCTTATGCCTCGATCTGGTGGGACGAGGGCTCGCCGCTGGTGGTACTCAGCCGTCGTTTGCAACAAGCCATGACCACCCAGTGGCACCACGGCCCGGTCGAACTGGCCATGCGCT
This sequence comes from Pseudomonas sp. 05L36, assembly GCF_056398125.1. Classification (NCBI taxonomy): domain Bacteria; kingdom Pseudomonadati; phylum Pseudomonadota; class Gammaproteobacteria; order Pseudomonadales; family Pseudomonadaceae; genus Pseudomonas; species Pseudomonas sp. 05L36. Next base: position 37,537 of record NZ_JBFTOU010000013.1, read on the forward strand.
ATGGCGAGCCGTCGATCGAATCGACACTGGTGCGCATGGTCGGCGCAGGGCACAAGCGGATTACGCTGGCGCCGCTTTATCCACAGTTCGCCGACAGCACCACCACCACGGTCATCGAGGAAGCCAAACGCGTGGTACGCGAGAAAAACCTCAACGTGCAATTGTCGGTTCTTCAACCTTTCTACGATCAACCGGAATACCTCGATGCGCTGGTCGCCACGACGCGGCCGCATTTGCAGCAGGACTACGATCATTTATTGATGAGTTTTCATGGATTGCCGGAGCGGCATCTGAAGAAGCTCAACCCCGGTCACAGCTTCGAAGGGGGCGGCGATTGCTGCGCCGGGGCGCCACCTGAGGTGGTCGACACCTGTTATCGCGGCCAGTGCCTGCGTACGGCGGCAGAGTTTGCCAAGCGCATGGGGTTGCCGGAGGGCAAGTGGTCGGTGTCGTTCCAGTCGCGTCTGGGACGCGCCAAATGGATCGAGCCCTACACCGAAGCGCGCCTCGATGAGTTGGCCAAAAGCGGCGTGAAAAAGATTCTGGTGATGTGCCCGGCGTTCGTTGCCGATTGTATCGAGACCCTGGAAGAAATCGGAGATCGCGGCAAGGAGCAATTCCGCGCAGCAGGGGGAGAGGAGTTGGTGCTGGTACCGTGCCTTAACGATGACCCGCGTTGGGCTCGGGCGTTGAGTGCGTTGTGCGAGCGTGCGCCGTTGGTGCTTTAAAAGCTTCGTCGGAACGCCGCCCGGAGCAAGCCCGCTCCCACAAGGTCAGTGCGAAACCTGTGGGAGCGGGCTTGCCCGCGAATGCAATGGGACTGACAACAACGGTCTCAGGTATTCACCCAGTCAGATCAGCGGCTCATTCGCCTTCTTGTGCTTCCAGCTGTCATTGCCCGGCAGGATCAGGTTCAAGCCAATCGCCACCACCGCACACAGCGCAATGCCTTTGAGGCCGAAATCGTCCGGCCCGGTGCCGGTGCCGATCAGCACGCCGCCGATCCCGAACACCAGGGTCACCGAAACAATCACCAGATTGCGCGCCTCGGCCAGATCGATCTTGTGGCGGATCAGCGTGTTCATCCCCACCGCCGCAATCGAACCGAACAACAGGCAGAGAATCCCGCCCATCACCGGTACCGGAATGCTTTGCAGCAGCGCACCGAACTTGCCGATAAACGCCAGGCTGATGGCGAAGATCGCCGCCCAGGTCATGATTTTCGGGTTGTAGTTCTTGGTCAGCATGACTGCGCCGGTCACTTCGGCGTAGGTGGTGTTGGGCGGGCCGCCGAATAGACCGGCCGCCGTGGTGGCAATGCCGTCGCCGAGCAGGGTGCGGTGCAGGCCAGGCTTCTTCAGGTAATCGCGACCGGTCACGCTACCCACGGCAATCACGCCGCCGATGTGTTCGATGGCCGGAGCCAGGGCTACCGGAACGATGAACAGGATCGCCTGCCAGTTGAATTCCGGCGCGGTGAAGTTCGGGATGGCGAACCATGGTGCCGCTGCGATCTTCGCGGTATCGACCACGCCGAAGTAGAACGCCATGCCGAAACCGACCAGCACGCCAGAGATGATCGGCACCAGGCGAAAGATGCCCTTGCCGAAAACCGCGACGATCAGCGTGGTCAGCAGTGCAGGCATCGAGATCATCATCGCCGTCTGGTAATGAATCAATTCACTGCCGTCGCCGGCCTTGCCCATGGCCATGTTGGCGGCAATCGGCGCCATGGCCAGGCCGATCGAGATGATCACCGGTCCGATCACTACCGGCGGCAGCAGGCGGTCGATGAAACCGGTGCCTTTGATCTTCACCGCGAGGCCGAGGAAGGTGTAGACAAAACCCGCCGCCATCACACCGCCCATGGTCGCGGCGAGGCCGAATTGGCCCTTGGCGAGAATGATCGGGGTGATGAAGGCAAAGCTCGATGCCAGGAACACCGGCACCTGACGCCCGGTGACGATCTGGAACAGGATCGTCCCCAGGCCGGCCGTGAACAGCGCCACGTTCGGGTCAAGGCCGGTGATCAGCGGCATCAACACCAGGGCGCCGAAGGCCACGAACAGCATCTGTGCGCCGGACAGCACCGTGCGCCAGAGCGGATCGTTGAACTCTTGCTGCATGCTCACGCGTCCTTCTGCTTGGTGCCGAAGATCTTGTCACCGGCGTCGCCAAGCCCTGGGATGATGTAGCCGTGTTCGTTCAGTTTTTGATCAATGGAAGCGGTGTAGATGATCACGTCCGGGTGAGCTTTCTCTACGGCGGCGATGCCTTCTGGCGCGGCGACCAGCACCATGGCGCGGATGTCCTTGCAGCCGGCTTTTTTCAGCAGGTCGATGGTGGCGACCATCGAGCCGCCGGTGGCGAGCATCGGGTCGATGATCATGGCCAGGCGTTCGTCGATTTCCGGCACCAGTTTTTCCAGGTAGGTGTGGGCTTCGAGGGTTTCCTCGTTACGGGCCACGCCGACGGCGCTGACTTTGGCGCCCGGGATCAGGCTGAGTACGCCTTCGAGCATGCCGATGCCGGCACGCAGGATTGGCACCACGGTGATTTTCTTGCCGGCGATTTTCTCGACCGATACGGTGCCGCACCAGCCTTCGATATCGTAGGCTTCCAGCGGCAGGTCTTTGGTAGCTTCATAGGTCAGCAGGGCGCCGACTTCCTGAGCGAGCTCACGGAAATTCTTCGTGCTGATGTCTGCGCGGCGCATAAGGCCAAGTTTATGACGGATCAGCGGGTGGCGGATCTCATGAATGGGCATGGGGAAAGGCTCCGGCGGCGGGCAAAAAAACCGGCCTAGGTTAATCTATCCGAGGGTGTTGTCCTATAGACATACAGTACGTTAGTCCACAAAGGCTTGATCTGGCCTCGCTTGATGCGTACCTTTGCCCGCTTTTCCGAATCCGTCCCTCCCCTCAAACCCCTGGAGAGCGCCATGTCCGCTGATCTCGAGCATATCCGTCAAATCATGCGAGAGGCTGACTGCCTGTACACCGAAGCTGAAGTCGAGGCGGCCATCGCCCGCGTCGGTGCACAAATCAACGATCAACTGGCGGACAGCAATCCGGTGGTGTTCTGCGTGATGAACGGCGGGCTGATTTTCTCCGGCAAGCTGCTGACCTATTTGCACTTCCCGTTGGAAGCGTCCTACCTGCACGCCACCCGCTATCGCAACGAAACCAGCGGCGGTGACCTGTTCTGGAAAGCCAAGCCGGAAGTGTCCTTCATCGACCGTGATGTGCTGATCATCGACGACATCCTCGACGAAGGTCACACCCTGGGCGCGATCATCGACTTCTGCAAACACGCTGGCGCACGTAAAGTGCACACCGCTGTGCTGATCGACAAAGACCACGACCGCAAGGCCCGTCCGGACCTCAAGGCCGATTTCGTCGGTCTGCCGTGCATCGATCGCTACATCTTCGGTTACGGCATGGACTACAAAGGCTACTGGCGTAACGCCAACGGGATTTTCGCCGTTAAAGGAATGTAAGACATGGATACGCCTCGTTTTCTGGATCAGACCTTGTTCGCCGAGCTGGCCGGGAAAGCTGCGGCCAATCCTCGTGGGCGTCAGCATCACAACTTCCATCAGATGGAAGACGCATGCCATCGCATGGCGGTGGGGTTGCAGCCGTCCACGTATATCCCGCCTCACCGGCATTTGGGCGACAACAAGGCCGAAACCCTGTTGGTCCTCAAGGGCCGGCTGGGCGTGTTGATCTTCGATGAGACCGGTGCGGTGCTGAGCAAGACCGTGCTGCAGGCCGGTGGCGACTGTGTTGGTGTGGACCTGCCAACCGGTGTGTTTCACGGTTTGGTGGTGCTGGAGGCCGACAGCCTGATGTTCGAATGCAAGGCTGGTCCTTACCGTCCGGTCGGTGAAGGTGAGCTGGCACATTGGGCGCCGCGCGAAGGCGAGCCCGGTGTTGCCGAGTATCAGGCCTGGATGCGCGCGCATTTCGATTAGGATCAAAAGATCGCAGCCTGCGGCAGCTCCTACAGGGGGTTGATGTACACCCTGTAGGAGCTGCCGCAGGCTGCGATCTTTTGCTTTGAAACCCATGGTAGAGTGCCCGGCCCCATTTCGGAGCCTGCCATGAGCCCTTTTATCCGCAGCTGCGCCGCCCTGTTGCTGACCCTCAGCTTGCCCTTGGCTGCCGCGCCGGCGCCCATGCACAGTCAATTCCTGCCGCCGGACGATCTCGCTCTGCGCGATGCCGACCCCGAACAGCAGCAACTGATGCAAGTCACCGATTATTCGGTGGTGGTCGGTGCCCAGCGTCAATCCAATCAACAGCCGATTCCGGTCACGTCGCCTTTAATGATTCGTCTCAAGGGCAAATCCCTGAACAAGGGCGCCACCATCAGTCAGGTGCTGGTCAACTTCGATGGTGAAAGCAAAAGCCTGAAGAAGCCGGTCTACGACGATAAGAGCAAAACCCTGACCCTCTATTACCCGCTCGCTCAATACCGCGTGGTGATCGATTTGCTGCGCAATGACACGGTGTATTGCCAGTTTCTCAGCTACGCCAATGGGCATGTTTGGGCCGATCTGCACACCGGCAGCACTCGTCCGCGTTGAGCCCTGTGCCTGCGCGGGGGTAAACTGCCCGCCCCGTGTAATGTCTGCGAGCTGGAGTCGGCAATGCGTAAAGATAAAAAACAAGTGATTGGTGACGAGATCGGCGATGAGCAGATCAAATTGTTCCTCGATTTCGAGCCGGTCGACGCGACTTCCCCGTCCCTGCACAAACTGGTCAAGGCCTACCGTGGCCTGCGCATCGACGATTTCGAGCGTTTCCTGACGTTCTTCGTCGAAGCGGGTTACGACGTGAATGGCAAGGATGAGCACGGCAATGACTTCGTTGCCCTGATCAAGGATCAGCGCAATGCCGCCGAGTACATCGAGCTGATCAACAAGGCTCGCGGTTAAGATCTTTTAAAGGCACAAAAAAACGCCCCGCTCTCAATGAGGACGGGGCGTTTTTTATGCAGCCGAATCAAGCGTAGCTTTCGGTCTCGCTGCTGGCTTCAACCAGTTCCAGAGCAACGTTGTTCTGCGAGTTGATCTTGCGATACAGCGCAGCGTCGGTTTCCAGAACCTTTTCCCGGGCCGGGAAGATTTCGGCCAGTTTGGTGGCCCATTCGCCCTTGGCTTTGCTCGGGAAGCATTTTTCGATCAGCTCAAGCATGATCGAAACGGTCACCGAGGCACCAGGCGAAGCGCCGAGCAGTGCCGCCAGGGAACCGTCCTTGGCCGCGACCAGTTCGGTACCGAATTGCAGGATGCCGCCTTTTTTCGGGTCTTTCTTGATGATCTGCACCCGTTGGCCGGCGACTTCCAGGCGCCAGTCTTCGGCTTTCGCTTGCGGGTAGAAGCGACGCAGGGATTCCAGGCGCTGCTCCATCGATTGCATCACTTCGCTGACCAGGTACTTGGTCAGGTCCATGTTGTTTTTCGCCACGGACAGCATCGGACCGATGTTGCCGGCGCGAACCGACATCGGCAGGTCCATGAAGGAACCGTGCTTGAGGAACTTGGTGGTGAAACCGGCGTACGGTCCGAACAGCAGGGATTTCTTGCCGTCGACCACACGGGTGTCCAGGTGCGGCACGGACATCGGTGGCGAGCCTACGGCAGCCTGGCTGTAGACCTTGGCCTGGTGGTGCTTGACCACTTCCGGGTTGTCGCAGCGCAGCCATTGGCCACTGATCGGGAAACCGCCGAAGCCTTTGCTCTCTTCGATGCCCGAAGCCTGCAGCAATGGCAATGCCGCCCCGCCAGCACCGAGGAAGACGAACTTGGCATCGACTTCACGGCTGTTACCGCTGTTGACGTCCTTGATGCTGACAGTCCAGCCGCCGTTGCTGCGTTTGAGGCCGGTCACGCGCTTGCAGTACTTGACCTGGGCATCGGGGGCGCTGGTCAGGTGCTTGAGCAACTGATTGGTCAGGGCGCCGAAGTTGACGTCGGTGCCATTGATCACGCGGGTCGCGGCGAGGGTTTCGCCAGGATCGCGGCCAGGCATCATCAGAGGCATCCACTCGGCCATTTTGGCCTTGTCTTCGGTGTATTCCATGTCGGCGAAGGCGTGGTGCTTGCTCAGCACCTTGAAGCGTTCCTTGAGGAAGGACACGCCGCTGTCGCCCTGCACGAAACTCAGGTGTGGCACCGGGCTGATAAACGATTTGCACGAGCCGAACGTGCCTTTTTTGGTCAGGTACGACCAGAACTGCTTCGACACCTCGAACTGGGTGTTGATGTGCACGGCTTTCTTTATGTCGACGGCGCCATCGGCTGCCTGCGGCGTGTAGTTGAGCTCACACAGCCCGGCGTGACCGGTACCGGCGTTGTTCCACGGGTTGGAACTCTCCGCGGCACCGGAATCCATCAGCTCGACGACTTCCAGCTTGATCGCGGGGTCGAGCTCTTTGAGCAGTACTGCAAGGGTGGCACTCATGATGCCGGCCCCAACCAGTACTACGTCGACTGCTTCGTTATGCGCCATTTAACGCGTCTCCAAAATCTGCAGCACCAAATTGTCGGCATGGCTGCCAGGAGTGACGGGGCGTGTCAGTGTTGCCCCAGGTACCCATGGCAGGATCGCCATGTCCGAATCTTCGCAATTTATCGCAACTTCGACGGACGCTACCTGCCGTGCCTATGAGCCATATGAACTCATTTCAGCGCGCGGGAGGCAATTCGACTTATGGTCGATACATCCGTTTGTGCAACCAAATCCGTAGCGGACAGGCTTCAGGCTCCGGTGTTCGAGGAATACTCGGTCCTGTGTCGTTGGGCTGTTGTAGACGCTAATGGTGCATGTTCAGACGCAAAACTATTCATTTGCTCGCCACACTCTTGTGAAGTTGTGAAAACCCGTTTTTTTCACGCTCTTTTGAAGACGTGAACCTCAAAAAGGGCTGTCCCAGCCTGGCACCGTGCCCGGATGAAATTGCCGCCATGGGATGCAAGGCAGGCAAAACGGGCAGACAACTCAGTGACCGAGCGTAATGACAGCTCTGCAGATTCGCGAAAAGTGGAGGTTTTGCTCAACAAAACAGCAAGCGCGCCAGCTTCACTCGATCTGTGTGGGCGGCTCTCTGTGGGCGGTGCGGGGTGTCAATACAAGCGCATTGACGATGCTGCGAGGCCCGATCAGGAGACGTCCTTATAATCGGGGGGAGATTGTATCTAAGAAACGCAGGGAAATGGTCGTGTTTAATGACTTTTATTAGGTGTTTGGTCAGGTCGTCATCAGTTGCTGTGCTCGCGAGCGTGGCTGTTGCTGCTGCGAAACGACCCGGGCGCCGGTAGGCAACGGTTGATTCAGCCAGTTCAGGCGGATCTCTTCGATTTCAACCCAGCCATCGCCCATGGGCTGGAGGCTGCACTGCTTGAAGGCCTGGCAGTGGCCGTTGTGGTCGAGCAGGGCGAAGCAGCGATGCAGTGGGCGTGGCGCGAACAGAGAGATCAGATGGCGCATGGTGAAGTACCGTGTGGGCGACTACTGACAAGATAGCCTGTAGGCGATTACATGCAAGTGTATGAGTGGTGACATCTGTGTGACAGGAACCGCATTGCCTGGGGGGTTGTCAGAGATTTCATCAAACACTGTGAGGTGCTGGTTCCCTGCAGTGGCGCACCGCTATACTGCCGGCCTGTTTGTGCCTGATTCTGGAGAGAAGAGCATGTTGCAACGCCTGTTGTTCGGTTTGATCACTGTGACCAGTTTGACCCTGGTTGGCTGCGCCCACAGCCCGCAACAACTGAGCCCGGAACCCAAGCTGACCGCCCAGTTGGCCCCGGTCGGCCATGGCCAGCCTGTCGTGGTGCGCGTAGTGGACGGTCGTCCGTCACCGACGCTGGGTACCCGTGGCGGCCTGTATCCGGAGACCAGCGCGATCACCGTGCAGGGCGCGCAGATCCTGCCGAAGCTGCAGGCCCAGGCTGAAGCCGCCGTGCGTCTGTTGGGCTTTACCCCGACGAACAATGCCATGAATGCACCGCAACTGACCGTGACCCTGGCGGAATTGAAGTACCAGTCGCCCAAGGAAGGCATGTACGTGACCGAAGCCACCATCGGCGCGACGTTCCGCTCCGATGTACAGAACGCCAACCGTCGCTACAGCGGCCGTTATGGTTCGTCCCTGGACCAGCGCTTCGGTATGGCGCCGAACCAGGAAACCAACACCAAGCTGGTCAGCGATGTGCTGAGCGATGCGTTGACCCGCCTGTTCAAGGACCCGACCGTGGGTCAGATTCTCGGCGAGTAATGCGAGCCCCTGTAGGAGCGAGCCTGCTCGCGATGGTCGTTAACGATTACGCGGGGAATCTGATACCCCGCGGCGTCTTCAAGTCCATCGCGAGCAGGCTCGCTCCCACAGGAGATCGGGGGTGTCAGGCCGCTTGAGAGTAAAAATCCAGCACACTCACACCCGTCAGCAAATCCGTTTCCGGCAAATCCGCATGTTGATGCCCGCCCAGGGCGCAATACACCAGCCAATGGCGATCCTGAACGTTGAAAGCGAGGCTGCCGACGAGGGCTTGCTGTTCGTCGCTGGGGCTGATGAGGTAAAGACGATCCTGGTTTTCGGCGTGGAGCATGACGTAGTCCCTGTCGGTTTCGAGGCGCGCATGGTCGCCGATACAGATGACGAAGCCGTGACGCAGGACAGCCATTGATCAATTACTTCGTTATTTGTCGGAAACAGAGGGCAGGCGCGCAGGCTTTCGGTAGAATCCGCGCCGCGGTCGCCGGTCCGGCACCTGCCACCTGTTTGACTTGAGGTTTGTGATGTCGCTGCACTTGATGACGCTGTTTACCGCCCATCCCGCCAAATTGATCAATCTGCTGGCCTTGCTCTTTGCCTTCCCGGGCGGCTGGCTGCTGCACGCCACCCGTCGCCGCGAACTGCGCGCGATGGCCAGTTTGCAGGTGCAGCGGCAGAGCAGCTCCAATGTAGAGCCCGCGCTGGACTGGGCGACCTTGCGCAAGAACCGGTTTTTCTACATCTTCGGTTTTGCCTGCATGGGGATGGCGCTGCTGGTGTCGTGGGTCAGCACTCAGGTCTGAACCTTTTCAAAGTAAAAGATCGCAGCCTTCGGCAGCTCCTACGGGTGTACATCAATCCTGTGTAGGAGCTGCCGAAGGCTGCGATCTTTTGATCTTGATCTAAAAAGAACGGCACCCAAAGGCGCCGTTCTCGTATCCAGTCGAAACCGCTTACAGCGGCAACCCTGCCTTCACCCGGTACTGATTGCGCACCGGCGTCGCATATTGCAGCACCAGGAACGGACGATGCTCTTCAGGGCAGGCGTCCAGGCGGCGTTGCCATTCTTCCTGGGCCTTGGCCAGTTCCTCGGCCGGGAACACTTCGGCGGCTTTTGGCACCTGCAACTGCGTATCGGCGTCTTTCCACTGTGCGTACGCCAGGTAGTGCACCGGGAACAAGCGATAGCCGCTGAGGATTTGCTTGTCCATCTCGACCGCCAACTGCTTGGTGTCTTCGAACCGTTCGCTGATCGGCGCGGCAAAGTTCACATGCACCCGACCCTTGTAGCCGGTGATGCCCTTGGCAATGCTTACGTCATCCTCGCCGGGCACCTTGGTGTAGCTGCCGGTGGTGGCGCGGATGTAAAGCTCGCGGGCCTTGGCCTGATCGCAGGGGTCGTATTCGTAGCTGATCGACACCGGGGTCAGGTTCAGCGACTGGATGACCTCGCCGAACGGCTCGTCCTTGCGGCTCATGTGGAACATCTTGAGGATCGCCGATTCGGTACGGTCGTCACCGTCCTTGGCGCGGCCCTCGGCCTGGGCAATCCAGATCGAGGCGCAATCGTTGCGGATCGAATGGTTGATGTACGCCGACAGCAATTGATAGGCCGCCATTTTCTCCCGGCGACCGCTGATCGAGCGGTGCACGATGAAGCTCTTGTTCAGGCGCATCAGGTCGCTGACGAAAGGCTTTTGCAGCAGGTTGTCGCCAATGGCGATGCGCGGGGTCGGCAGGCCGGCGTGGTACACGGCATAGTTGACGAAGGCCGGGTCCATCACGATATCGCGGTGGTTGGCGATAAACAGGTAGGCATTGCCGGACTTGAATTGCTCCACCCCGGTATAAGTGACACCGTCGGTGGCGCGCTCGATGGTGTGGTCGACGTAAACCTCGACTTTGTCCTGTAACGTGGCCACGGAGGTAATGCCGGCAAACTCACGGCGCAACCGATGGGCTATAAGAGGTTTGAGTGCCCAGCCTAAAGCGCCGGCGAAACGCGGGAAGCGGAAGTGGGTGAGGATATCTAGAAACGCCTTGTCGCCGAGCAGTCGTGCCAGCACTGCCGGGACTTCACTGTCGTCGTAAGGTCGGATGGCATCGAATTCGCCCATCATGCTCTCTTGTTAGAAACGGCTAGGGTAAGTAAAGGTTCTGATCGAAAACCGGCGGGGCACGGTCTGAAAAAGTAGCCAGACAAAAATAGCCCTGCAAATAGACCGGCGATTATACGCACAAGTCACCTGGGAGACCGCGATGCTGGAAACTGCGCAATATGAATGTCCGTATTGTGGTGAGGAAGTCGAGACCACCCTGGATCTGTCCGGCGGGGATCAGACGTATATTGAAGACTGTCAGGTGTGCTGCCGGCCGATAACCTTCGTGTTGCAGGTTCATGAAGAGGAATGGCATCTCGAAGTGTTCAGTGAAAACGACTGAGGGGCATGTATGCAACGCATCTACGATCCGGAGAACCTGATGGAAGGCGAATTGCTGCAAGGCATGCTCGCCAGTGAGGGCATCGAGGCGTATCTGGTGGGCCGTGATTTGCTCGGCGGCTCCGGGGAGTTGCCGATCTATGGCCTGCTCGGGTTGTCGGTCGAGAACGATCAGGCCGAATACGCCCGCGAGCTGATCACCGCGTACAATGCCGCGCTGCCGCTGTCCGGCGATGAACCGGACAGCTTTCCCGGCACGCTGGTCTGTTAGGCTGGCGTTCGTTTGATCAAGAGCCGTATTGCCCCATGTGTGGACGTTATGCCCTGTTTCGCTGGAACCCCGCCTTCGCGGCGCTGCCCGGTTTTCCCGCCGACCAGCAGGCGCAGTGGAACATTTCCCCCAATGATTCGGTGTTGATGCTGCGGGCCGGGCCTGACGGCCAGCGCACGCTGGCCCGTGCCCGCTGGGGGCTGACGCCACCCTGGCTGACCGATCTGTCCCGCACCCCGGCCCATGCCCGCGCCGAAACCGTTGCCGAACAGCCAATGTTTCGCCAGGCTTTGCGCGAGCGCCGCTGCCTGTTGCCGGCCAATGGTTTCTACGAATGGCGCGGCACAACGCGCAAGCGCCCGTACTGGCTGACACCGGGGGAGGGCTCGTCATTATTTTTTGCGGCGATCTGGGAGGCGTATCCGGTGCAAGAGCAGGTTTGGCTGAGTACCGCCGTGATTACCCAACCGGCGGCAAGCCAGCGGCGGCCGTTGATTCTGGATGAGGCGGGGCAGGCCGCGTGGCTGGATCCCGAGACGCCGTTGCATGTCTTGCAAGGATTGCTGGCCAGTGAGCCTGCCGCATTGCGCGAACGGGTCCTGGCCAACATGGTGAATGATCCGAAGCTCAATGGACCGGAGTGTCTGACGCCGGGTTGATGTGTTGGCTGCGCTGACACCTTCGCTGGCAAGCCAGCTCCTACAGGGTGCTGCGGCGCAAGCAAATCCATTGTAGGAGCTGGCTTGCCAGCGAAGGGGTCCTTGAATCAAACCCTGAACTGATTGATCAACCGCCGCTGCTGCTCGGCCAGCTTGGTCAAATCCGCACTGGCCGCGCTCGACTCATCGGCGCCGCCGGCCACTTCATTGGCCACCTGGCCGATGTTGATCACGTTGCGGTTGATGTCGTCCGCCACCGCACTTTGCTCTTCGGCCGCGCTGGCGATCTGGGTGTTCATGTCGTTGATCACCGACACCGCCTGAGTGATGGTTTCCAGTGCTTCGGCGGCCTTGGCCGCGTGCTGTACGCTTTCGTCCGTACGGTTCTGGCTGTCTTCCATGACCCGCACCACATCCCGCGTGCCTTGCTGCAGTTGCTGGATCATGGTCTGGATTTCTTCGGTGGCCTTTTGCGTCTTCTGCGCCAGGTTGCGCACCTCGTCGGCCACTACCGCAAAACCTCGGCCCTGTTCACCGGCGCGGGCGGCTTCGATGGCTGCGTTCAGGGCCAGCAGGTTGGTCTGCTCGGCGATCCCGCGAATGGCGGTGAGGATGGCGTTGATGTTTTCGCTGTCCTTGGCCAGGGTTTGCACCACGCCCACGGCGCGGCCGATTTCCACGGCGAGGGCGCCAATCGAGTTCGAGGTGTCGCGCACGATCTGCATGCCCTGGCTGGCGGCCTGATCGGCATGGCTGGCGGCCTGTGCGGCCTGGGTCGCATTGCGCGCCACGTCCTGGGCGGTGGCTGTCATTTCCTGCACGGCGGTGGCCACCTGATCGATCTCGGCCATTTGTTTATGTACACCGGTGTTGGTGCGGATGGCGATGTCGGCGGTGTGTTCCGACGAATCGCTGACGCTCTGCACCGACGTCACCACCTGGGTGATCATCGCCTGCAACTTGGCCAGGAACGTGTTGAAACCTTTGGCGATGGAACCCAGTTCATCGGTGCGGTCGCTGGTCAGGCGCCGGGTCAGGTCACCTTCGCCCTGGGCGATATCGTCGAGCATGGCCACCATCTGCTTGAGCGGACGGGCGATGCCGTGGCCCACCAGCCAGATCACCAGCAAACCGATACCGGCAATCACCAGACCGACCATCGCCATGCCGAAGGTGTCGGATTTGCGCTGTGCGTTCAGGTCGGCCTGGAGTTTTTGCAGGTCGGCCATGACCGCATTGAGCGGCAGCTGCAGCATCAAGGTCCAGCGGGCGTCAGTCTGGCCGATGCCGAACGGCAGGTACAACTCGATCCGGCCTTGGGTCTTGTCGACGGAATAGGTGACTTCGCCGCGCTTGAGATTGGCCATGTTGGCGATCTGCTTGCTGTCGAGGATGTCGCTGACCTTCTCGCCGAATTTGCTCGGATCCTTGGTGTAAGCAACGATCCGGCCATTGCCGCCGATCAGGGCCATTTCCCCGGCGCCGCTGTAGAGTTTCTGGTTGGCGCCCAGGAGCATTTCCTGGATGAAGTTCACCGACAGGTCAGCGCCGACGATGCCCTGGAAGGCACCGTTGAGCATGATCGGTTCAATAAAGGAGGCCAGCATGACGATTTTGTCGCCCACCTTATAAGGCGCCGGATCGATCACGCAGGATTTTTTGGTTTCTTTTGAGCACAGGTAGTACTCGCTGGCGCGCACGCCGGTGGACAGGGTTTTCTGGTCGTCGACGTCCACCAGTTTGTCCAGGCCCAGGGTGCCATCGTCGTTGCGGAACCACCAGGGCAGGAAGCGCCCGTTGGCGGCGTCGATGCCGACTACCTGGGTGCCGACGTAGGCCGCATCGTTGTGATCCAGTGCGTCTTTCTCCCAACCGATATAGGTGCCGAGGATTTTCGGGTTCTTGGCTACGTTTTCCTTGATCAGGCCGATCAATTGCTCGCGGCTGAGGCTCAGCGCAGGCTGGCCATTGGCACCCGGTGTGCCAATCAGGGCGTTGACCCGCACCAGTGCGCCGGCAATCAGCAGCGGTGCTTCGAGTTCACGCTGGATCTGGCTGACCTGGGTTTGCGCCAGGGACGTCAGGCGTTGTTCGATGACTTGCTCGAATTGTGCCTGGGTCCGTTCCTGGACCATGTCTTGCGTCCGGGCGCCGGAAAACAGCGCGTACATCACCAGCGCTACCACGACACTAAGGACAATGGCGCCGGCAAGGGCCGCCACGGAAAACTGGATCGATTTGAATTTCATGGTGGCTCCGCACGCGAAAGGACGTCTGCCCAGGTGTATCGGCAGGGTGTCGGGCGGGCATGAGCGCGGGCAGTTGAAATGACTGTTTTCGGTTGTTGGATGTCGTAATTGAATCAATGCACGGCGGGATGGACTGCGGGTTGTCGGCGTATGTGAATTGTTTTCTACGGCGATGAGAGCTTTGTCCGAATTGTGCGTCTTACGTCCATTGTATCTGGCGTCGACACATTTCCACGCCTAGGATACGCGGCATGTTTTCAGGGAATTTTTTGATGAACAAGATTTTGGTTGTCAGTGCACTGAGCGCAGCGCTGCTGCTCACCGGTTGTCAGTCGGTCAATACCACCAGCGGCGGTGCCGTGGGCATTGAGCGCAAGCAGTACATGTTCAGCATGTTGTCCTCGCAAGAGGTCGACCAGATGTACGCCCAGTCCTATCAGAAGACAGTGGGCGAAGCGTCCAGCAAAGGTGTGCTGGACAAGACCAGCAATGAAGCCCGGCGGGTTCAGGCGATTGCCGACCGGCTGATTGCCCAGGCACCGAACTTCCGTCCGGACGCGGCCCAATGGAAGTGGGAAGTCAACCTGATCAAGAGCGATGAACTCAACGCCAACTGCGGCCCTGGCGGCAAAATCATCTTTTACACCGGCCTGATCGACAAGCTGAAACTGACCGACGATGAAATCGCCGCGATCATGGGCCATGAAATCGCCCACGCCCTGCGTGAGCACGGTCGTGAAGCGATGTCCAAGGCTTATGGCATCGAAATGGCCAAGCAGGGCGCCGGTGCCTTGTTGGGATTGGGGCAGGACACCATGGCCCTGGCCGATACCGTGGCCAACTACGGCATGACCTTGCCCAACAGTCGCGCCAATGAAAACGAAGCGGACCTGATCGGCCTGGAACTGGCGGCCCGTGCCGGCTACAACCCGAATGCCGCAATCACCCTGTGGAACAAGATGAGCAAGGTGTCGGAAGGTGCGCCACCGGAGTTCATGAGTACTCACCCGGCGTCGTCGAGTCGTATTGCGGCATTGCAGGCGGCGATTCCGAAGGTCATGCCTTTGTATGAGCAGGCCAAGAAGTCCTGATGTCTATGCGGTGAGGCCGCTACCGCCATCGCGAGCAAGCTCGCTCCCACATTGGTTTTGTGCTCGACGCCGAACCCTGTGGGAGCGAGCTTGCTCCGGGCGGCGTTCCGACGATGAACGATAACTCGGTCTATCGACCTAAACCGTCAAACCCACCCGCTACTCTGCATCGCCTTGTACACCGCGACAATCGCCAGGATGAAGAACGCCGACGCCGCCAGTCGACGGATCAGGGTCAATGGCAGTTTGTCGGCGGCAAAGTTACCCGCCAGAACCACCGGTACGTTGGCAATCAACATGCCGAGGGTGGTACCGATGATCACCAGCCACAACTCCGGATATTGCGCAGCCAGCATCACGGTAGCGATCTGAGTCTTGTCGCCGATTTCCGCCAGGAAGAACGCGATCAGCGTAGTCAGGAATGGCCCGAACTTGCGGGCGGTGCTGGCTTCGTCGTCATCCATCTTGTCCGGGACCAGGGTCCACAGTGCGGTCGCGGCGAAGCTCGCGGCGAGGATCCAGTGCAGCATCGTATCCGAGAAGAAACTGCCGACCCAGGCGCCTATCGCACCGGCTGCAGCGTGGTTGGCCAGGGTCGCGGCGACGATGCCGGCGATGATCGGCCAGGGCTTGCGGAAGCGGGCAGCGAGAATGAGCGCGAGCAGTTGCGTCTTGTCGCCGATTTCGGCCAAGGCAACGATTGCGGTAGGTACGAGTAGTGAATCCAGCATCAGGGGTTTTCCTAAGGGGCGGGTCGACACGGCTATGACACGTACAGCCTTCCCGCCCCGGGTAAGGTGTTCGTGTCATAGGTCTTGTCAAACCCTGCGATCCATCTGATGTGGATGCTTGGGTCGCATGCGCCATGATCTTTTGACCAAGTATGTTGACGCATGCCGGACGAGCGTGGCGCTCGTGGGAGACTACTCCCCTAGGACGGAGCGGATTCTGCCTAGGCAAAATCCATTCGGCAAGCCTTCTTTTTCAAAAAAAGCCTTAGCTGCGTTTGGCCCGGTAGATGCGAAAACCCTGGCCTTCTGCCTTGATCGTGCAGGTGCCCAGGTGCTCTTCGATCAGTGGCTGGTACTTCAGGAAGCTGTTCGCCACCAAGCGCAGTTCGCCACCGTTTTTCAGATGTTTGGCTGCTTTTCGCAGCAAGTTCTCAGTTGCGAAGTAATCGGTATGGACGCCGACATGGAACGGCGGATTACTGAGGATCGCATTCAAGCCCATGGGGGCGGCATCGATGCCGTCACCGGTAATCACCTCGGCTTCCAGACCATTGGCCGCCAGGGTCAGGCGACTGCTGGCAGCGGCAAAGGCATCCACATCCAGCAATGTGACCTGGTTGTGCGGGTAACGACGTTTCACCGCCGCGCCCAGAACCCCTGCGCCGCAACCGAAATCGAGCAAGTGACCGCTGGGCAGTTTGTCCAGATGCTCCAGCAGCAGCGCGCTGCCGCGATCCAGACGACCGTGGCTGAACACACCCGGCAGGCTGATGACTTTCAACGGGCCTTCGGCCAGTGGCAGTTCATAGGTCTGCGCCAGGCTTTCCAGCGGTTTGGCTTCAGGCGCGTTGGCCACGGTGACCAGCCAGAGCTGGCAGTGCCGCGCGCTGTCGAGCTTGCGTGGCTTGCCGAACGGGTTGAGTTGTTTGGCGGCACCCTCGATGCCGCTTTTTTTCTCGCCGACCAAATACAGCTCGCGGCCGGCCAGCCGCGAGGCGAGGGCGTTGAGGATGTAGTCGGTCAGGTCCTTGGCCTTGGGCAAAAACACCACGGCGGTATCGAACGCGCGCTCAGGCGCATTCACACCAAAATGGCTGCGCTCGGCAAAGCGGGCGTCCAGCGCGGCCTGATCGCCGGCGTGCCAGCACCAGCCGTGAGCGTCGGGCAGACGGCCCAGCAAATCGTCGGCGGGCAAACCGGCCAGCAGCACCGAACCCTGGAATAACTCGGCCTGACGAAGCAGTACTTCACTGCGCGGATCCATAACTGCTCCCGTGGAAAAAGTGCCGCAGTTTATCAACTGACGACCCGCAGCGCCTTACCGCTGAAGTATCCCAGTGCGTTTTCGGTCACTTGGCCAACGATTCGCTGGCGCGCTTCGCGGCTGCCCCAGGCGTTGTGCGGGGTGACGATCAGGCGCGGAATATCGTGGGCCAGCAGCGGATTGCCATTAATGGGTGGCTCGACGCTCAGCACGTCCGTGGCGGCGCCGCCCAGATGCCCGTTGCGCAGGGCGTCGGCCAGTGCCTGTTCGTCGATCAGACCACCGCGTGCGGTGTTGACCACAAATGCACCGGGCTTCATCGAGGCCAGTTCACGGGCACCGATGAAGTGGCGGGTATGTTCGTTGAGTGGGCAGTGCAAGGTCAGGGCATCGACCTGTGGCAACAGTTCATCCAACGGCAAGCGGTCCGGCCGGGCGGGGCGTCCGGGAATTTGCCCCAGCAGAACGCGCATGCCGAAGGCTTCGGCCAGCCGTGCGACTGCGCCGCCCAATTCGCCGTGGCCCAGCAGTCCAAGGGTTTTGCCTTCGAGTTCGACAATCGGGTAATCCAGCAAACAGAACTGTTTGGCCTGCTGCCAGCGGCCTGCGCCGACGGCTTTTTGATAATCGGCCAGACGCGTGGCCAGGTTGAGCAGCAGCATGATCGTGTGCTGCGCCACCGACGGTGTGCCGTAACCCTGGCAGTTGCACACGGTAATCCCGTGGGCGCGAGCGGCGGCGAGGTCGACATTGTTGGTACCGGTGGCGGTGATCAGGATCAGCTTGAGATCAGGGCTGGCGGCCATGGCGGCGGCATCGATGACAATTTTGTTGCTGATGGCAGCGGTTGCGCCCTTGAGGTGTTCGATGACTTGATCGGGCAAGGTCTGGGCGAACAGCTGCAAATCGTTGAAACAACTGCGCAGCGGATTGAGGTCAAGGTCGCCGAGGTCCAGGGACGGGTGGTCGAGGAAAACGGCGCGGCGAGTGTTCGTCATCAACTGTACCTTTTGTGCAATGAACTGAAGGCGTAATCTGCCGAGCCTACCAGATGAAATAAATCATTACGCTTGGCCTGAAGGAGCCCCCATGTACTGGACAGAGTTCTTGACCGTTGCCCTGATTCACCTGCTGGCCGTGGCCAGCCCCGGCCCGGACTTTGCCGTGGTGGTGCGTGAGAGTGTTACCCACGGTCGCCGCGCGGGCACCTGGACCGCGCTGGGTGTGGGGACGGCGATTTTCCTGCACGTGGGTTATTCGCTGTTGGGTATCGGCCTGATCGTGTCCCAGTCGATCGTGCTGTTCAATGCCTTGAAATGGGCCGCCGCCGCTTACCTGCTGTACATCGGTTACAAGGCACTGCGCGCGCAACCGGCCAAGCCTGTGGCGGACGATCTGCACAAGGAAGCCGGCGGGCGCACCGCCCGTGGTGCCTTCACCTCAGGTTTCGTCACCAACGGTCTCAACCCGAAAGCCACGCTGTTCTTCCTCTCGCTGTTCACCGTGGTCATCAATCCGCAAACGCCACTGGCCGTGCAGGCCGGTTACGGGGTTTACCTGGCGGTGGCGACGGCAACCTGGTTCTGCCTGGTGGCGATGCTGTTCAGCCAGCAGCGCGTGCGCGCCGGTTTTGCGCGCATGGGTCACTGGTTCGACCGGACCATGGGCGCGGTGCTGATTGCGATTGGCGTGAAACTCGCGTTCACCGAGATGCATTGATCAATCACACATCCCGTAGGAGCTGCCGAAGGCTGCGATCTTTTGATGTTGCTTTTTCAAGATCAAAAGATCGCAGCCTGCGGCAGCTCCTACAGTTCCTGTCATGAAAGCCTACGAGTGATGGCGCAACGCTAGCATTTACGGAGCTCTGCAAATCATTCCTTTGGCTGATTTGGCTGACGATCAAGGGCACTACAGTGCGTACTTTCAGTCACGACCGTGCAGTCAGAAAAAGGGATTCTTATGTTGCAGACTCGCGTTATCCCCCCGGCCGAAGGCGCTTACCAGTACCCGCTGTTGATCAAGCGGCTGCTGATGTCTGGTGCCCGTTATGAGAAAACCCGCGAGATCATCTACCGCGACAAGTTGCGCTACAGCTACCCGACCCTGATCGAACGGGTGGCCCGACTGGCCAACGTGCTGACAGCGGCCGGGGTCAAGCCCGGGGATGCCGTGGGTGTGATGGACTGGGACAGCCATCGTTACCTGGAATGCATGTTCGCCATCCCGATGATCGGTGCGGTGATCCATACCATCAACGTGCGCCTGTCGCCGGAACAGATCCTCTACACCATGAACCACGCCGAGGACCGCTTCGTGCTGGTCAACAGCGAGTTCGTCGGTCTCTACAAGGCCATCGAAGGGCATCTGACGACGGTCGACAAAACCCTGTTGCTGACTGACCTGCCGGAAAAAACCGCGGACCTGCCGAACCTCGTCGGCGAATACGAACAACTGCTGGCCGCGGCGAGCCCGCAGTACGACTTCGAGGATTTCGACGAAAACTCGGTCGCGACCACGTTCTATACCACCGGCACCACCGGCAACCCCAAGGGTGTGTACTTCACCCATCGGCAACTGGTGCTGCACACCATGGGCGTGTCGACCATCATGGGCGCGATCGATAGCGTGCGCCTGTTGGGCACCAACGACGTGTACATGCCGATCACCCCGATGTTCCACGTCCACGCCTGGGGCTTGCCGTATGTGGCGACCATGCTCGGGCTCAAGCAGGTGTATCCCGGCCGCTATGACCCGGAATACCTGGTGGAATTGTGGCGCAAGGAGAAGGTCACGTTCTCCCATTGCGTGCCGACCATCCTGCAGATGGTCCTCAATGCCAAGGCCGCACAGAATGTCGACTTCGGCGGCTGGAAAATCGTCATCGGCGGCAGCGCCCTGAACCGTACGTTGTACGAGGCGGCCAAAGCCAAGGGCATTCAGTTGACCGCTGCGTACGGCATGTCGGAAACCGGGCCGCTGGTGTCGTGTGCGCACCTCAACGACGAATTGATGGCCGGCACTGAAGACGAACGCACCACTTACCGGATCAAGGCCGGCGTGCCAGGGCCGCTGGTGGAGGCGGCGATCGTCGACACCGAGGGCAACTTCCTGCCCGCTGACGGCGAGACTCAGGGTGAACTGGTGCTGCGTGCACCGTGGCTCACCGAGGGTTATTTCAATGAACCCCAGAAGGGCGCCGAGCTCTGGGCCGGCGGCTGGTTGCACACTGGCGACGTGGCGACCCTGGACAGCATGGGCGTGATCGACATTCGTGACCGGATCAAGGACGTGATCAAGACCGGTGGCGAGTGGATTTCCTCCCTGGACCTCGAAGACCTGATCAGCCGTCATGCGGCGGTACGTGAAGTAGCAGTAGTGGGGATCCCCGATCCGCAGTGGGGCGAGCGGCCGTTTGCCCTGCTGGTGCTCCGTGAGGGGTACGCAATCGGAGCCCGGGAACTCAAGGAGCACCTCAAGCCGTTTGTGGAGCTGGGGCACTTGAGCAAGTGGGCGATTCCGAGCCAGATCGCCCTTGTTACTGAAATTCCCAAGACCAGCGTCGGCAAACTCGACAAGAAGCGCATTCGTGTCGACATCACCGAATGGCAAGCCACCAACAGCACCTTCCTCTCGACGCTTTAAGCGCCTCCTGGCGTGCCCGAAAGGGCACGCCAGCCCCACCAAGCAAGCGCTTGGCTTGTCAAATCGAATTTTTCAGCCATCCTTGCCGTGCCGACGGGTGTCGGACTGGCGAAAGGACTGTTCCAGAGTGGCTGGCAACTGCAAATCACACTTTAGAGGGATCAAGCACTACGACCTGCTGGCTATAGTCCGTTCAAGGATTTTTAAGAACGGAGCAACCGCACGAACCGGGGCGATGCAACTTTGGAATGACTTTGGGATGCCATGGCTCCCGGTTATCCACAGCGTTTTTAGAAGTGCTCATTGCCATAAAAATAAAATGCACATGGAGTAGCGTCGATGACATCAGTAAACCAGTTCTGGCGCCGGGCGAAACTGCCCCTGGCTGTCAGTCTTGCCTCTACGCTCGCCGGGCCAGCATTCGGCGTCAGTTTCAACGTAGGTGAAATCGAAGGTCAGTTCGACTCATCCCTGTCGATTGGTGCCAGCTGGTCTACTCAGCAGCCGAACAAGAACCTCATCGGCGTCAACAACGGCGGCAAGGGTTTGTCCCAGACCTCTGATGACGGTCACCTGAACTTCAAGAGCGGGGAAACCTTCTCGAAGATCTTCAAGGGCATCCATGACCTTGAACTGAAATACGGCGATACCGGTGTTTTCGTCCGTGGCAAATACTGGTACGACTTTGAACTGAAAGACGAAAGTCGTCCGTTCAAGGACATCAGCGACGACGGTCGCAAGGAAGGCGCCAAGTCCGCTGGCACTCAACTCCTCGACGCCTTCGTCTACCACAACTACTCCATTGCCGATCAGCCAGGCTCCGTGCGTCTGGGCAAGCAGGTCGTGAGCTGGGGTGAAAGTACCTTCATCGGTGGTGGCATCAACTCGATCAACCCGATCGACGTGTCGGCATTCCGCCGTCCGGGTGCCGAGATCAAGGAAGGCCTGATCCCGGTCAACATGTTCTATGTGTCCCAGAGCCTGACCGAAAACCTCTCGGCCGAAGCGTTCTATCAAATTGAATGGGACCAGACCGTCGTCGACAACTGCGGCACGTTTTTCTCCCAGCCAGACATCGTTGCCGACGGCTGCGACAACAACCTGCGCGTGCTGAACAAGCGCTCGCAAATTCCGGCCGTTGCCCTGGGGCCTTTGGCCGCCAACGGCGTCGACGTCAACGAAGAGGGTGTCCTGGTGCGTCGTGGCCCCGATCGTGATGCCCGCGACAGCGGTCAGTGGGGTGCGTCCTTCAAGTACATGTTCGATCCGCTGGACACCGAGTTCGGCGCCTACTTCATGAATTACCACAGCCGTGCGCCGATCTTCAGCGCCACCGGTGCGCCTCAGTCGGTCTACAACACTGCAGCGGGACTTCCAGGCCCGTTCGCGGCACTCGGGCCACTGCTGGTGGCAGGTAATTCGCAATACTTCATCGAATACCCCGAAGACATTCGCCTGTATGGCTTGAGCTTCTCCACCACCCTGCCTACCGGTACGGCGTGGAGCGGTGAGATCAGCTACCGTCCGAACGCTCCGGTGCAGCTCAACTCCACCGACATCCTGTTCTCCGGTGTACGTCCTTTGGGCAATAACAACCCGAACAATCCGTTGACCAATGCATCGCTGCTTACCGGCGTGCCGGGTCAAGACCTGCACGGGTATCGTCGCAAGGAAGTCACCCAGTTCCAGACTACCCTGACGCACTTCTTCGATCAGGTCATGGGCGCCAGCCGTCTGACCCTGGTGGGTGAGGTGGGCGTGACCCACGTTGGCGGCCTGGAAAGCACTTCCGACGTTCGTTATGGCCGCGATCCGGTCTACGGCCCGGGTGAGTTGCCAGCCTCTGGCGCGCTCGATACCTGCGTGGCGCTCAACACCAGCACCATCAACGGTGCCGGCCCGGGTACGCCGACCAACAACCGCAGCCGCAACTGCACCAACGAAGGCTTCACCACCCCGACTTCGTGGGGCTACCGCGGTCGCGCCATCTGGGAATACAACGACGTGTTTGCCGGTGTGAACCTCAAGCCGAACGTTGCCTGGTCCCATGACGTGAGCGGTTACTCCCCTGGCCCTGGCGGCAACTTCGAGGAAGGCCGCAAGGCGGTGAGCCTGGGTGTCGACGCCGAGTACCAGAACACCTACACCGCGAGCCTGGCTTACACCAACTTCTTCGACGGCAAGTACACCACCGTGGATGACCGCGACTTCGTTGCGCTCAGCCTCGGCGTGAACTTCTAAGCACAGTATTTTCAGGACGAACGCATAAATGAAAATAACAAAGAGTCTGTTCCACGCCGGTGTTCTGGGTCTTTCGCTGCTGGCGACCAGCGTCATCGCAGCGGTTCCTCAGGCCGAGGCCGACAAACTGGGCAAGAGCCTGACCCCGATGGGCGCCGAAATGGCGGGTAACGCCGACGGTTCGATCCCGGCCTGGAAACCGCTGCCGAAGAACGCCGGCAGCGTCGACAGCAAAGGCTTCCTGTCCGATCCGTACCCGGGTGAAAAACCGCTGTTCACCATCACGGCGCAGAACGTCGACCAATACAAGGAAAAGCTCGCCCCGGGCCAGTACGCGATGTTCAAGCGCTACCCGGAAACCTTCAAGATGCCGGTGTATCCGTCCCACCGCGGTGCCACTGTGCCGGATGACGTGTTCGCCGCCATCAAGCGCAACGCCACCAACACCAATCTGGTGTCTGGCGGTAACGGTCTGGAGAACTTTGAAACCGCCATTCCGTTCCCGATTCCGAAAAGCGGCGTGGAAGTCATCTGGAACCACATCACCCGTTATCGCGGCGGTAGCGTGACCCGCCTGGTG
The DNA here is from genome assembly GCF_056398125.1 of Pseudomonas sp. 05L36. NCBI lineage: Bacteria > Pseudomonadati > Pseudomonadota > Gammaproteobacteria > Pseudomonadales > Pseudomonadaceae > Pseudomonas > Pseudomonas sp. 05L36. The sequence goes on from NZ_JBFTOU010000013.1 coordinate 60,992, forward strand.
ACACAGGCCACACCACAGCCGAACGGTTCGTTCAGCCTGGTGTACTTCCAGGACCAGTTCGTGTTCCGCGACAAGATGAAGGATTACGACCCGAAAAATCCGGGCAACATCCTGTTCTACTTCAAGCAGAAAGTGACCGCGCCGGCACGTCTGGCCGGTGGTGTGCTGCTGGTTCACGAAACCCTCGATCAGGTCAAGGAGCCGCGCTCGGCGTGGGTTTACAACGCCGGTCAGCGTCGTGTGCGCCGTGCACCGCAAGTGTCCTATGACGGCCCGGGTACTGCAGCCGACGGCCTGCGTACTTCCGACAACCTGGACATGTTCAATGGTGCACCGGATCGTTACGACTGGAAGCTCGAAGGCAAGAAAGAGATGTACATCGGCTCCGATGCCTACAAGCTCGACGATCCGAAGCTCAAGTACGCCGACATCATCAAGGCCGGTCACATCAACCAGGACCTGGCTCGTTACGAGTTGCGCCGTGTGTGGCATGTGGTTGCAACCCTGAAGGAAGGCCAGCGTCATATCTACGCCAAGCGTGACTTCTACATTGACGAAGACACCTGGCAAGCAGCGGTCATCGACCATTACGACGGTCGCGGTCAACTGTGGCGCGTCGCCGAGGCCCACGCCGAGAACTACTACGACAAGCAAGTGCCGTGGTATGCCCTCGAAGCCTTGTATGACCTGCAATCGGGACGTTACCTGGCGCTGGGCATGAAGAACGAAGAGAAGTCGGCTTATGACTTCGGCTTCACTGCCACCACCAGCGACTTCACCCCGGCCGCCTTGCGTCAGGATGGTGTTCGCTAAGGTGAACTGAGTAGAGGCCGCACCCTCTGAAAACGCCCCGACTGGTTCGGGGCGTTTTTTTTGTTTGTAGACTTTTTGTAGCCATTTGTAGCAACTACCTTCATTCCCTATCCGTTTACGGCTAGTCTGCGGACATCTGCAACGCCGCCACCCGCAATTCAAACAAGAGCCGGCTATGACTGATTTGTCTACATCCCCAGGTTCTGCAAACATCGCCGTCGCGACACTCGACGGGCGCTTCTTCCGCCCGCCGTTGCCCGACGGCCATGTGCTGCGTCCACGTTTGTGCGAACGACTGAGTGCCGGGCTCGGCGGCAGGTTATTGCTGGTCAGCGCACCGGCAGGGTTCGGCAAGAGTTCGTTGGCGGTGGAGTTTTGTCAGGGGTTGCCGGCGCATTGGCAAAGTCTCTGGCTGGGGTTGAGCCCGCGCGACAGTGACCCGGGGCGTTTTCTCGAGCGCCTGCTGGAAGGTCTTCAGGACTATTTCCCGCATCTGGGCAGGCAATCCCTCGGGCTGTTGAAAATGCGCCAGCGCCATCAGCCGTTCGCGTTCGAAGAGTGGCTGGACGGCCTGCTTGACGAACTGGCCGTGCACCTGTCTACAGCGACGCCATTACTGCTGGTGCTGGATGATTACCATCTGGCCCAAGGGCCGGTGCTGGACCGCTGCCTGCAGTTTTTCCTCAATCATCTTCCCGATGGCTTGCTGGTGATGGTCACCAGTCGCCAACGTCCCGACTGGCATCTGGCGCGGCTGCGGCTGTCACGGCAACTACTTGAGTTGCATGAACAGGATCTGCGCCTGACCCACGACGAAGCCTTGAGCCTGCTTGATCGCCACAGCAGTTCCTTGCGTGGCGAAGCGCTGGAAAACCTGATCCAGCGCAGCGAAGGCTGGGTCGCTGGGTTGCGCTTCTGGCTGCTGGCCGCCTCCGAGGCAGGCACCGATGGCGCGCTGCCGCAATCGTTGCACGGTGGGGAAGGGCTGATCCGCGATTATCTGCTCGAAGAAGTCATCGATTGCCTGCCTGCCGAGGTCCAGTCGTTCCTCTACGACACGGCACCCCAGGAACGATTTTGCAGCGAACTGTGCGACGCCGTTCGCGACGCCCATGACAGCGGGGAGATCCTGCGCTTCCTGCTTGCCCACCAGGTGTTCCTGGTGCCACTGGACGAGCATGGCCATTGGTATCGTTACCACCACCTGTTTTCCGATCTGTTGCGCACACGGCCTGCTTCCCAGTCGATGGTGCCGGCCGCCAGCCTGCACTTGCGTGCCTGCCGCTGGTTCAATGCCCAGGGATTGCTCGATGAGGCCGTGGAGCAGGCCTTGCGTGCCGGTCACCTGGACGTCGCGGCGAACCTGGTGCAGAACCTCTCCGAAGAGCAACTGCTGGCCGAGCAGAACGTCGGCATGTTGCTGCGCTGGAAAATGGACTTGCCTGACAGCTTGCTGATCAGCACGCCGCGACTGATTGTGCTCTATAGCTGGGCGCTGGGGATGGCTTGCCAGCTGGATGCCGCCGAGGAGCTGGCCAGCCATTTGAGCCGTTTCCTGCCTGCGCCGTCGGCCACCGCCCAGAAGTCCATGCTCGCTCAATGGCTGGCGTTGAGCGGCATCATTGCCCGTGGGCGCGGCAACCGCGAACTGACGCTGCAGTACTGCCGCGAAGCGTTGGACAGTCTTCCGTCCAAGCGTTACGGCCAGCGCCTGATGTGCCTCTCGACCCTGTCCAACCTGGCCATTGCCGACGGTGATTTGTGGCGGGCGCGGGGGCTGAACCGCGAATCGCTGGAGCTGGCGCAACGGGTCGGCAACCCGTTGTTCGAAGCGCTGGCGCACTACGACCGCGCCCGGGTTCTGCAAGCGCGCGGAGAAATCTGTCGGGCGCTGGAGGAGGTCCGTCAGGGGATGCAACGCCTGCAGAGCTTGTCTGCGCAGCGGCTGTATGCAGTTCGAGCCCGGCTGACCTTGTATGAAGGCTTTCTGCTGGCCCTGCGCATGCAGCCGCAGGCGGCGCGGCTGCGATTGCAGGCCGGTTTGAGCGAGGCGCGCGCCTGTCGTGACATCAGCGTGCTGATCGGCCATTGTGTGATTGCCAGGCTGGAAGGCAGCAGCGGCGAGTTCGCCAAAGCCTTTGCCGAACTTGCTGAAGCTGAACGGCTCATGCACATCTGGGACGTGCCACCCATCTACTACCTGGCCATGATCACCCTGGTCAAATGTGAACTCTGGCTGGCCCAGGGGCGCACCGATCTGGCCGAAGCCTGGCTGTCGCGCCTGGGGCAGACCTATAACGGCGAAAACGGGGCGGCACCACCGGAATTCCACCCGCAATTGCCGCTGCATATCGAATTGCAACAAGCCTTGCTCGACGTCATCCAGGGCCAACCGATGCTGGCCGAAGGGCGTTTGAATGCGCTGCTCGAACATGGCCAGCAAAGCGGCCGGCAGATGCTCAGTGCCATGGCGTTGACCCAGAAAGTGGCGTTATTGCTGGGCAGCGGAAGGGAGCCGGAAGCCCGCAAGGCACTGGCTCAGGCGCTGGATGCTGCTGGCGGAGGGGTGCTGCAACCCTTTGAGGGCCTGCTGGCCGAGCATCCGGACTGGCTGCGTGGGCAACTTCAACTTTGCCCGCCAACCCCTGTTTCCCTGAGTCTCAGTGAAAAACTGCCGGCATTGGCTGCCCGTCCCGGACTGGAGTCCTGCGCGGCCGCGGAGCAGCTCAGCACGCGGGAATTGGCGGTCCTGCGATTGATCGCCCAGGGCTGTTCGAACCAGGAAATCAGCGATCAGCTGTTTATTTCCTTACACACGGTCAAGACCCACGCCAGCCACATCAACAGCAAACTCGGGGTCGAGCGGCGCACGCAGGCCGTGGCGCGGGCCAAGGAATTGGGGGTGCTGGGTTAAGGATTTTTCACGTTACACATCGCGGCCATTGGCTGGATACTCAATTGTGCGAAAATCGCTCGTCCCCGTTTATCGAGCAGGCCCCGATGTCCCAGCAACCCACCCTCATCCGCGAAACCTTCCCCGTCGGTCCTTTGCAGTGCAACTGCACGATCATCGGCGATCCGGTGACGAAAAAGGCCATCGTCGTCGATCCGGGTGGCAATCATGAACTGATCCTGGCGCGTCTCGATGCCCTGGGGCTGAAAGTGGTCAGCATCATTCACACCCATGCGCACCTCGATCATTTCCTGGCTTCCGGTCAACTCAAGGAGAAAACCGGCGCGACGCTGCATCTGCACAAGGAAGACCAGTTTCTGTGGGACAACCTGGAAATGCAGTGCCAGATGTTCGGCGTTCCTTATACCCCGGTGCCGTCCCCGGATCGCTGGCTGGCCGATGATGAAGAACTGGCCTGCGGATGTGGCGTGGCGCTGCACACGCCGGGTCATACGCCAGGCTCCATGAGCTTCTGGTTTTCAGAGGCCAAGTTGCTGATTGCCGGTGATACGCTGTTTCGTCGCGGCGTCGGGCGCACGGATTTGTGGGGGGGCGACCAGGCCACCATCGTGCGTTCGATAAAGCAGCGTTTGTACACCCTCGACGAAGAGGCGACGGTGGTGACCGGGCATGGTCCGGATACCCGTCTGGGCGACGAAATGCGCGAGAACCCCTTTGTTCGGGGCTGATTTGTAACATTCGGAATTTTTACCCATTAACATGATCCAACGCCCGCAAAGGCTGATGCCTTGGCCCGTTGCACCACAGAATGCAAAAAAGTAGGAGCTTTACATGTTCACCACGCGTCGTTTGATTATTGTCGCTACGGCTGTGGCCGTTTTGTCCGGTTGCGCCTCGCCTAACCCTTACGGTGGTCAAGGCCAGGCCCAGGGCCAGGCGGATAGCGGCTCCGAAGGCATGAGCAAGACCGCGAAATACGGTGGCCTCGGCGCTCTGGCCGGTGCGCTGGCCGGTGCTGCGATCAACCACGATAACCGTGGCAAGGGCGCGCTGATCGGTGCCGCAGTGGTCGGTGCTTCCGCCGCCGGCTACGGCTACTACGCCGACCAGCAAGAGAAAAAGCTGCGCGCCAGCATGGCCAACACCGGTGTTGAAGTACAGCGCCAGGGCGACCAGATCAAGCTGATCATGCCGGGCAACATCACGTTCGCTACCGATTCGGCGAACATTGCCCCAGGTTTCTATCAGCCGTTGAACAACCTGGCGGGCTCGCTGAAAGAGTTCAACCAGAACCAGATCGAGATCGTCGGCTATACCGACAGCACCGGCAGCCGCCAGCACAACATGGACCTGTCCCAGCGTCGTGCCCAGAGCGTGGCAACCTACCTGACCTCGCAAGGTGTCGGCGGTGCCAACCTGAGCGCTCGCGGTGCCGGCCCGGATGGCCCGGTTGCCAGCAACGCTGACGTCAATGGCCGTGCGCAGAACCGCCGTGTCGAGGTTAACCTCAAGGCGATTCCGGGCCAGCAGTATGGTGCCCAGCAACAAGGTCAGGTTCAGCAGTACCCTTGATCGTCTGATTGAACCCCAGGCGTAAAAAGGCCCGCCCGATCCTCTACAGATCGGGCGGTTTTTTTTGTCATCAGTTCCGGTCCCATCGTCGGAACGCCGCCCGGAGCAAGCTCGCTCCCACAGGGTTCTGGGTCGACCTCGGAAACTGTGGGAGCGGGCTTGCCCGCGAAGAGGCCAGTGTGGGCAGCAGAGATACAGGATCAGAAACAAAAAAGCCCCCGGACAATTACCTGTCCGGGGGCTTTTGCGTGCGGGCCTGCTTACTTCTTCAGGCCGTAATGCTCATCGAGCATGCCCGGCGCGTTCGGGGCTTTCGGTGCGTAGTCGCGAGGCGGTTCCTGATTGCGTGGCGGCGTCAGGCGCTCCCGTGGAGCCTGAGCTGCATCGGCGTGCAGGGAGGCCAGCAGGCGTTGGCGAGTCTGTTCGTCCAGGGCCAGGCGGTTGGCGCCCTCGGCGAGATGGTCCTGCACTTCCTGATAGCTCTGAGTCAGTTTCTTGACCAGTGTCGCGGTGCTGTTGAAGTGGGTCACCACCTCGTTCTGATAACTGTCGAAACGTTCCTGAATATCGTCCAGCTGACGCTGCGTGCGGCTCGGCGCGGCGTTCGGTGCAACGCGGGCGATCAGGAACCCAATGGCGACACCCACAACCAGGGCAAGAGTCGGTAACAACCAAACTAAGAGCGAGTGTTCCACGAGTCCTTCCTCTATAAACGGCTTTGCTTTACGTTAACGGCTCGAACCTGCGCTGTATACCGCGATTCACTCGCAATAGACAGCCACAGACAATTTGCTAGACGAGTCGACCCGATTCGAGGTCACGGAGTTCCTTCCTTGCTTATGCGTGAAACCCCTGTAGTGATTGATGGCCCTGTTGGCCAACTGGAAGCTCTTTATCTGGATAATGAGCAGCCTCGCGGCCTGGCACTGATCTGCCATCCGAATCCGGTGCAGGGCGGCACCATGCTCAACAAAGTGGTCTCGACCCTGCAGCGCACTGCGCGCGATGCAGGCTTGATCACCCTGCGCTTCAACTACCGTGGCGTCGGCGCCAGCGAAGGCTCCCACGACATGGGCACCGGTGAAGTCGATGATGCCCAGGCTGTCGCCGAATGGTTTCGCGCCAGACACCCGCAATTGCCGCTGACCCTGTTCGGTTTCTCCTTCGGCGGTTTTGTTGCCGCAAGTCTCGGCGGACGCCTTGAGGCCAAGGGTGAGCAGGTCGAGCACCTGTTCATGGTCGCGCCGGCAGTCATGCGCCTCGGCGCTCAGGACCCACTGCCACAGCAGGGCGAACTGACCCTGATCCAGCCGGAAACCGATGAAGTGATCGATCCGCAGCTGGTTTACGAATGGTCCGATAAGCTCGAACGCCCCCATGAGCTGCTGAAAGTGGCAGAATGCGGACACTTTTTTCATGGCAAGCTGACCGATCTCAAGGATCTGATCCTGCCGCGTCTCTCGAATTGATTGCAGTCTGACAAGCGATTACCCATGACGACTCGTACCCGTATCCTCACCGGCATCACCACCACCGGCACGCCGCACCTGGGCAACTACGCTGGCGCCATCCGCCCGGCGATCGTCGCCAGCCGTGACAGCAATGCAGATTCGTTCTACTTCCTGGCCGACTACCACGCCCTGATCAAGTGCGATGACCCGCTGCGCATCCAGCGCTCGCGTCTGGAAATCGCCGCGACCTGGCTGGCCGGTGGCCTGGATGTCGATCGCGTGACCTTCTACCGCCAGTCCGACATCCCGGAAATCCCCGAACTGACCTGGCTGCTGACCTGCGTTGCCGCCAAGGGCCTGCTCAATCGCGCCCACGCCTACAAGGCTTCGGTGGACAAGAACGTCGAGACCGGTGAAGACCCGGACGCCGGCATCACCATGGGCCTGTACAGCTACCCGGTGCTGATGGCCGCGGACATCCTGATGTTCAATGCGCACAAGGTGCCGGTCGGTCGTGACCAGATCCAGCACGTGGAAATGGCGCGGGACATCGGTCAGCGCTTCAACCATCTGTTTGGCCAGGGCAAAGAGTTCTTCACCATGCCCGAGGCGTTGATCGAAGAGAGCGTCGCCACCTTGCCGGGCCTGGATGGCCGCAAGATGTCGAAGAGCTACGACAACACCATTCCGCTGTTCAGCAGCGCCAAAGAAATGAAGGATGCGATTTCACGGATCGTCACCGACTCCCGCGCGCCGGGCGAAGCCAAGGATCCGGACAATTCACACCTGTTCACCTTGTTCCAGGCGTTCGCCACCCCGGCGCAGTCCGACGAGTTCCGCAGCGAACTGTTGCAGGGTCTGGGTTGGGGCGAGGCGAAGAGTCGTCTGTTCCAGCTACTGGACAACGAATTGGGCGAGTCCCGCGAGCGTTATAACCTGTTGATCGAGCGCCCGGCGGATCTGGAAGACATCCTGCAACACGGCGCGAAAAAGGCCCGCGCGGTGGCGACACCCTTCCTCAACGAACTGCGTGAAGCGGTAGGCCTGCGCTCCTTCGTTGCCCAGACTCAAGTGGCTGCGACCACCAAGAAGAAAGTCGTGAAGGCTGCGCGGTTTGTCAGCTTCCGTGAAGACGACGGCAGTTTCCGCTTCCGTCTGCTGGCGGCCGATGGCGAACAACTGCTGCTGTCGCGCAACTTCGCCGACGGTAAAACCGCGGGGCAGGTGACCAAGCAACTGCAAGCGGGCCAGGATCTGGACGTGCGCAGTGAAGATCTGGGCTTCAGCGTCTGGCTCGAAGGTCAATGCGTTGCCGACAGCCCGACCTTCGCCGACAGCGCCGCACGCGACGCGGCTATCGAGGCCTTGCGCATTGCCCTGACGCCGATTCAGGAATAATCAACGGCTCGGCCCGACCAAGGGCCGATTGCCATTCCTGCGGGCCGTCGCTACAGTGTCGGCCCGTTTTTGTTGCCTTGCTAACGAATTATGACGCCCCTAGAACGATATCAAGCTGATCTGAAACGCCCGGAATTCTTCCATGACGCCGCGCAGGAAACCGCCGTGCGTCATTTGCAGCGCCTGTACGACGATCTGGTCGCGGCCGAGCAAAACAAGCCGGGCCTGCTGGGCAAGTTGTTTGGCAAGAAGGATCAGACCCCGGTCAAGGGCCTGTATTTCTGGGGCGGCGTAGGTCGCGGCAAGACTTACCTGGTGGACACCTTCTTCGAAGCGTTGCCCTTCAAGGAAAAGACCCGTACGCACTTCCACCGCTTCATGAAGCGCGTGCACGAAGAGATGAAGACCCTGGGCGGCGAGAAAAACCCGCTGACCATCATTGCCAAGCGCTTCGCCACCGAAGCCCGGGTCATCTGCTTCGATGAATTCTTCGTCTCCGACATCACCGACGCCATGATCCTCGGCACGCTGATGGAAGAACTGTTCAAGAACGGTGTGACCCTGGTCGCCACCTCGAACATCGTGCCGGACGGCCTGTACAAGGACGGCCTGCAGCGCGCGCGCTTCCTGCCGGCCATTGCGCTGATCAAGCAGAACACCGAGATCGTCAACGTCGACAGCGGCGTCGACTATCGTCTGCGTCACCTCGAACAAGCCGAGCTGTTCCACTATCCACTCGACGAAGCCGCCAACGAAAGCCTGCGCAAGAGCTTCCGTGCGCTGACACCGGAATGCACGGCGGCGGTCGAAAATGACGTGCTGATGATCGAGAACCGTGAAATCCGTGCCCTGCGCACCTGCGATGACGTGGCCTGGTTCAACTTCCGCGAACTATGCGACGGCCCACGCAGCCAGAACGACTACATCGAGCTGGGCAAGATCTTCCACGCCGTGTTGCTCAGCGATGTCGAGCAGATGAGCGTCACCACCGACGACATCGCCCGACGCTTCATCAACATGGTCGACGAGTTCTACGACCGTAACGTAAAGCTGATCATTTCTGCTGAAGTCGAGCTTAAAGACCTGTACACGGGTGGCCGCCTGAACTTCGAGTTCCAGCGTACCTTGAGTCGTCTGCTGGAAATGCAATCCCACGAATTCCTGGCCCGGGCGCACAAGCCGTAGGACGATTCTGGAAATAAAAAAAGGCCTGCGATTGCAGGCCTTTTTTTGTGCGCCGAAGATCAAAAGATCGCAGGCTTCGCCAGCTCCTACAGGTACACACCATTCTGTAGGAGCTGGCGAAGCCTGCGATCTTTTAAGCTGCCTGCTGAAACTGCTGCCGATATTGGTTTGGCGACAACTCCGTGTGTTGGCGGAACAGCCGTGCAAAGAAGCTCGCATCGTCGTAGCCGACTTCGTAACTGATGGTCTTGATGCTCTTGCGGCTGCCGGACAGCAAGCCCTTGGCGGTTTCGATGCGCAGGCGTTGCAGGTAATGCAGTGGCTTGTCGCCGGTGGCGGTCTGGAAGCGGCGCATGAAGTTGCGGATGCTCATGCCGTGTTCGCGGGCGACGTCTTCGAAGCGGAACTTGTCGGCGAAGTGTTCTTCGAGCCAGTGCTGGATCTGCAGGATGATCACGTCCTGGTGCAGCTTCTGGCCACCAAACCCGATGCGTCCAGGCGCGTAGCTGCGTTGCACCTCATACAGAATGTCCCGCGCTACGGCCTGGGACACATTGGCGCCGCAGAAGCGCTCGATCAGGTAGATGTACAAATCGCACGCCGAGGTGGTGCCGCCGGCGCAGTACAGGTTATCGGCGTCGGTCAGGTGCTTGTCCTGATTGAGCTGGACCTGGGGGAAGCGTTCGGCGAAGGCATTGAAGAAGCGCCAGTAGGTGGTCGCTTCCTTGCCATTGAGCAGCCCGGCTTCGGCCAGCCAGAAAACACCGGTGGCCTCGCCGCACAGTACGGCACCGCGCGCATGTTGCTGGCGCAACCAGGGCAGGACTTGCGGGTAACGTTTGCAGAGACTGTCGAAATCGTCCCAGAACGCGGGAAGAACGATGATGTCGGCGTTTTCCAGCCCGCCATCCACTGGAATCAGCACATCGCTGAAGGTGTTGACCGGTTTGCCATCGGGGCTGACCAGGCGGGTTTCGAACGCCGGTGTCAGGCCATGGCCCAGCTGTTTGCCGTAGCGCAGGCTGGCGAGGTGGAAGAAATCCTTGGCTTGCATGAGGGTGGAAGCGAAAACCCGGTCAATGGCCAGGATGCTGACGCGCCGCAGGGGCGTGGAGGCTTGGTTAGACATAATTCAACTTTATTTTTATAGGGGGAAGTGGTCACCAGACGGCTGGATCGTCTTATTTTTTGTCGGATGTGTCCAGTGTCCTGTATCGGAAGCGAGGCATAGTCTCTGAAGGTCAACTCCTTCTAAAAACAAAGAAAAGGTGCCGCATGATCCCCAGAACCCTGTTCAGTTCCGAGCACGAGCTTTTCCGCGACAGCGTGCGAACGTTCCTCGAAAAAGAGGCGGTGCCGTTCCATGGGCAATGGGAAAAACAGGGCTATATCGACCGCAAACTGTGGAACAAGGCAGGGGAGGCGGGGATGCTGTGCTCACACTTGCCGGAGGAGTACGGCGGTCTGGGGGCGGACTTTCTCTACAGTGCGGTGGTGATCGAAGAAGTGGGGCGACTTGGCCTGACCGGCATCGGTTTTTCCCTGCATTCGGACATCGTGGCGCCGTACATCCTGCATTACGGCAGTGAAGCGCTGAAGCACAAATACCTGCCGAAGCTGGTGTCCGGTGAGATGGTTACCGCGATCGCCATGACTGAACCGGGCGCCGGTTCCGATCTGCAAGGGGTGAAAACCACGGCCGTGCTCGATGGCGATGAGTATGTGATCAACGGCTCCAAGACTTTTATCACCAACGGCTACCTGGCCGATCTGGTGATCGTCGTCGCCAAGACCGATCCGAAGGCCGGCGCGAAGGGCACCAGTTTGTTTCTGGTGGAAGCCAATACGCCAGGCTTCGACAAGGGCAAGCGCCTGGAAAAGGTCGGGATGAAAGCCCAGGACACCTCGGAGCTGTTCTTCCAGGACGTGCGTGTACCCAAGGAGAACCTGCTGGGCCAGGCCGGGATGGGCTTTGCCTACCTGATGCAGGAATTGCCCCAAGAGCGCCTGACGGTGGCCATTGGCGGGCTGGCTTCAGCTGAAGCGGCGCTGCAATGGACGCTGGACTACACCCGCGAGCGCAAGGCGTTCGGCAAGTCGATCGCGGATTTCCAGAATACCCGGTTCAAACTGGCGGAGATGGCCACGGAAATCCAGATCGGCCGGGTTTTTGTCGACCGCTGCCTGGAACTGCACCTGCAAGGCAAGCTCGACGTGCCGACGGCGGCGATGGCCAAGTACTGGGGCACCGACCTGCAATGCAAGGTGCTCGACGAGTGTGTGCAGTTGCACGGTGGTTACGGGTTCATGTGGGAGTACCCGATCGCGCGGGCATGGGCGGATGCGCGGGTGCAGCGGATCTATGCCGGGACGAACGAGATCATGAAGGAGATCATCGCCAGGTCATTGTAGGAGCGAGCTTGCTCGCGATGGTCGTCAACGATAACGTTGAAAACCTGACACCCAACGGTGTGCTCAGGTTTTTCGCGAGCAAGCTCGCTCCTACAAGTGGGGGTTATGGAGCAGGATTCGGATGATCCTTGTGAATCGCCTCGATCCCTTCCAGCACTTCCTCCGACAGTTTCAAGTCGAAACTGGCGATGTTGCTCTCCAGTTGCTCCATCGTGGTCGCGCCAATGATGTTACTGGTCACGAACGGCTGCTGCGTCACGAATGCCAGGGCCATTTGCGCCGGGTCCAGGCCGTGCTCGCGAGCCAGGGCCACGTAACGGCTGCAGGCAGCTTGCGACTGCGCGTTGAAATAGCGGCTGAAGCGGCTGTAGAGGCTCAGGCGACCTTTTGGCGGGCGGGCGCCACCTTCGTACTTGCCTGAAAGGAAGCCGAACGCCAGCGGCGAATAGGCGAGCAGGCCGCACTGCTCGCGGATGGCGATTTCCGCCAGGCCGACTTCAAAGCAGCGGTTGAGCAGATTGAACGGGTTCTGGATCGACACGGCACGCGGCCAGCCTCGGGCTTCGGCCAGGGCCAGAAAGCGCATGGTGCCCCATGGCGTCTCGTTGGACAGGCCGATGTGGCGGATCTTGCCGGCGCGGACCTGCTCGTCCAGCGCTTCGAGGGTGTCCTCCAGCGGGGTCAGGTTGGCCTCGATCTTGTGCTTGTAGCCGAGTTGACCGAAGAAGTTGGTGCTGCGCTCCGGCCAGTGCAACTGGTACAGGTCGATGTAGTCGGTTTGCAGGCGCTTGAGGCTGGCATCAACCGCTTCAGTAATGTGTTGGCGATTGTGGCGCAGGTTTTTATCGCGGATGTAGTCGATAGTGTTGCCGGGGCCGGCGATCTTGCTGGCCAGGATCCAGTCGGCGCGGTCGCCGCGGCTCTTGAAGTAATTGCCGATGTAGCGTTCGGTGGTGGCGTAGGTTTCAGCCTTGGGTGGCACCGGGTACATCTCGGCGGTGTCGATGAAGTTGATTCCGGCGCTCTTGGCCCGCTCGATCTGGGCGAAGGCGTCTGCCTCGCTGTTTTGCTCGCCCCAGGTCATGGTTCCGAGGCAGAGGGCACTCACGTTCAGATTGGTTCGGCCTAGCTGGCGATAGTCCATCGGGTGCTCCTTGGGCAAAACAATCATAAAAGCAGGTTGAATTATTTTTCGCAATCTGCATAATTGCGCACCTCTTTCTGCAGTGGAAGTGATGCGCCGCCGCCGAAGAATCTTGCCGTTGAACGGACGCGCCGACCCGAGCCCCCGAAAGCGTCTGTATCCGGCTGCCTTTGACTTGTCAAAGTACGCACTATTCAGTAAGATCCGCCGTCTAATTTACAGGGCGGCCCCTGAGGCTATAAAGAATGAAAACTTTTACTGCTAAACCGGAAACAGTAAAGCGCGACTGGTTTGTCGTCGACGCTGCTGGTCAGACCCTGGGTCGTCTGGCCACCGAAATCGCGAGCCGTCTGCGTGGCAAGCACAAGCCTGAGTACACTCCTCACGTTGACACCGGCGACTACATCGTCGTAATCAACGCTGAGCAGATCCGTGTTACCGGTGCTAAAACCACTGACAAAATGTACTACTCCCACTCCGGTTTCCCGGGCGGCATCAAGTCGATCAACTTTGAAAAGCTGATCGCCAAGGCCCCTGAGCGCGTGATCGAGACCGCGGTCAAAGGCATGCTGCCTAAGAACCCGCTGGGTCGCGACATGTACCGTAAGCTGAAAGTCTATGCGGGCGCTGCACACCCACATACTGCTCAGCAGCCCCAAGAACTGAAGTTTTAACGGAATAGTACATTATGTCGGCGACTCAAAATTACGGCACTGGCCGTCGCAAGACCGCAACCGCACGCGTTTTCCTGCGTCCGGGTACTGGTAACATCTCCATCAACAACCGTTCGCTGGATAATTTCTTCGGCCGCGAAACTGCCCGCATGGTAGTTCGTCAGCCGCTGGAATTGACTGAGACTGTCGAGAAGTTCGACATCTACGTCACCGTGATCGGCGGTGGTGTAAGTGGTCAAGCTGGCGCAATCCGCCACGGCATCACTCGCGCTCTGATGGACTACGACGAGACTCTGCGCAGCGCCCTGCGTAAAGCCGGCTTCGTAACCCGCGATGCTCGTGAAGTTGAACGTAAGAAAGTCGGTCTGCGTAAGGCGCGTAAGCGTCCGCAGTACTCGAAGCGTTAATTCGCTTTCACGTTCAAAAAAGAACGCCCAGTTTCCTCACGGAGCTGGGCGTTTTTTTGTGTCTGCGATTTATCAAAGAATTGCGCTGTGACAACTTGCCACATCCGCAGGCGCCCTATACTACAAGGCTTGGGGATGATGGGCTCCGGTAATTACCTTGTCAGAATTGGGGCTTTTCATTACCATTCGGCAAAATTTTTATAAGTACATAGATTTACTTAGTAGACGCCTGATTTAACAGGCCACAAAGCTGATGGAGAGGACTGAATGAGCAATGACGGCGTGAATGCAGGCCGGCGTCGCTTCTTGGTAGCAGCCACATCCGTGGTGGGTGCTGCAGGAGCGGTGGGGGCTGCGGTCCCGTTCGTGGGGTCATGGTTTCCCAGTGCCAAGGCGAAAGCCGCAGGTGCACCGGTGAAAGTGAATGTCAGCAAAGTCGAGCCAGGCCAGCAGATGATTGCTGAGTGGCGCGGCCAGCCGGTGTTCATCGTCCGCCGTACGCCGGAAATCCTGGGGAATCTGAAGAAGATCGAGGGCCAGCTTGTTGACCCGACCTCCAAGAACTCGACACAACCGACTTACGTTGATCCGGAAACCCGTTCGATCAAACCTGAGGTTCTGCTGCTGATCGGTATCTGCACGCACCTGGGTTGCTCGCCGACCTTCCGTCCCGAAGTGGCACCTGCGGATCTGGGGAAAGACTGGGTAGGCGGTTATTTCTGCCCTTGCCACGGTTCCCACTACGATCTGGCTGGTCGCGTCTACAAGTCGCAACCTGCGCCTTTGAACCTGCCAGTTCCCCCGCATTCCTATGAGACCGACGACATCATTGTCATTGGCGTCGATACGGAGAAGGCGTGATGAGCAAATTCATGGATTGGGTTGATGCACGCTTTCCCGCAACCAAGATGTGGGAAGACCATCTCAGCAAGTATTACGCTCCGAAGAACTTCAACTTCTTCTATTTCTTTGGCTCCCTGGCGCTGCTCGTTCTGGTCAATCAGATCGTTACCGGCGTCTGGCTGACCATGAGCTATAACCCGTCGGCGGAAGAGGCGTTTGCCTCCGTCGAATACATCATGCGCGACGTCGAGTACGGCTCGATCCTGCGTCTGCTGCACTCCACCGGCGCCTCTGCGTTCTTTATCGTGGTCTATCTGCACATGTTCCGTGGCCTGCTCTACGGTTCGTACCAGAAACCGCGTGAGCTGGTGTGGGTCTTCGGCATGCTGATCTACCTGGCGCTGATGGCCGAAGCCTTCATGGGTTACCTGCTGCCGTGGGGGCAGATGTCCTACTGGGGTGCCCAGGTGATCATCTCGCTGTTCGGTGCGATCCCGGTCATCGGTAACGACCTGACCCAGTGGATTCGTGGTGACTACCTGATTTCCGGTATTACCCTGAACCGCTTCTTCGCCTTGCACGTGGTTGCCCTGCCGATCGTTATCCTGGGTCTGGTGGTGCTGCACATCCTGGCGTTGCACGAAGTCGGTTCGAACAACCCGGACGGCGTGGACATCAAGAAACACAAGGACGAAAACGGCATACCGCTGGATGGCATTGCCTTCCACCCGTACTACACCGTGAAAGATATCGTCGGTGTGGTGGTGTTCCTGTTCATCTTCTGCTCGATCGTGTTCTTCTTCCCGGAAATGGGCGGTTACTTCCTCGAAAAGCCGAACTTTGAAGTGGCGAACGCCTTCAAGACCCCAGAGCACATTGCTCCGGTCTGGTACTTCACCCCGTTCTACGCCATCTTGCGCGCGATTCCGGACAAGCTCTTCGGTGTGATCGCCATGGGCGCGGCCATTGCTGTGCTGTTCGTCCTGCCATGGCTCGACCGCAGTCCGGTCAAGTCGATGCGCTACAAAGGCTGGCTGAGCAAGATCTGGCTCTGGGTGTTCTGCATCGCGTTCGTGATTCTGGGTGTGCTGGGCGTATTGGCGCCAACCCCTGAGCGTACGTTGCTGTCGCAGGTATGTACCTTCCTGTACTTCGCCTACTTCATTCTGATGCCGTTCTACACCCGGCTCGAGAAGACCAAACCGGTTCCGGAAAGGGTGACTGGCTGATGAAAAAACTATTTGCTGTATTGATGCTTGCTGCGTTGCCAGTGTTCGCTTTCGCAGCTGAGCACGGTGGCCCCGAGCTGGAAAAAGTCGACGTTGACGTTTCCGACAAAGCAGCCATGCAGGATGGTGCACGTACGTTCGCCAACTACTGCATGGGTTGCCACAGTGCCAAGTTCCAACGCTATGAGCGAGTTGCCGACGACCTGGGCATTCCCCATGAGTTGATGCTGGAGAAGCTGATGTTCACTGGCGCCAAGATCGGCGACCACATGAGCATCGGCATGCAGCCAGCGGACGCCAAGGCCTGGTTTGGCGCCGCTCCGCCGGACCTGACCCTGGTTGCTCGTGTTCGCGGTACCGACTGGCTCTACGGTTACCTGAAGTCGTTCTACGAAGATCCGTCGCGTCCATGGGGTGTGAACAACAAGGTCTTCCCGAACGTGGGCATGCCAAACGTCCTGGCCGGCCTGCAAGGTCGCCAGGTGGTTGGTTGCAAACAGGTTCAGATCGTCGAAGGCGGCAAAAAGCAATTTGATCCGCTGACCGGTACGCCATTGACTCATGAAGCATGCGATCAACTGACCATCGTGCCGAAAAGCGGTGCTCTGACTGAAGAGCAGTTCGATGAGAAGGTCAAGAATCTGGTAACCTTCCTGGCTTACTCGGCTAACCCGGTTAAGCTGCAACATCAGCGCATCGGTACGTACGTATTGTTGTACCTGGCGTTCTTCTTCGTCTTCGCTTACCTGCTCAAGCGCGAATACTGGAAAGACGTGCACTGATAAAGCTTCAAGCTATTGCTGTTAATCGCGCGCGCCCAAGGGCGCCTCTGAAGATGTAGCGAGCCTGGTTATCCAGTCGTTACGGGAGGCGTCCTCTGGGCGCGCTCGTTTTTCCGCGTTCGATAATTTCTACAAGCGAGGAGGATCGCCATGGGCGTGACCAATCGGTTGGCCTGTTACTCCGACCCCGCCGACCACTATTCCCACCGAGTGCGCATCGTACTGGCAGAGAAGGGTGTCAGCGCCGAGATCATTTACGTGGAAGCTGGGCGTCAGCCACCTAAACTGATTGAGGTGAACCCTTACGGCAGCTTGCCCACCCTGGTCGATCGCGACCTGGCGTTGTGGGAGTCGACTGTGGTGATGGAATATCTGGATGAGCGTTACCCGCACCCGCCCTTGCTGCCGGTTTATCCTGTGGCGCGTGCCAACAGTCGTCTGCTGATTCATCGTATTCAGCGTGACTGGTGTGGCCTGGTGGATCTGATTCTGGATTCGCGGACCAAGGAGGCGGCCCGTGCCGTGGCTCGGAAAGAGTTGCGCGAAAGCCTGACGGGTGTGTCGCCACTGTTTGCCGACAAGCCGTTTTTCCTCAGTGAGGAACAAAGTCTGGTGGACTGCTGCCTACTGCCAATACTCTGGCGATTGCCGATTTTGGGTATAGAACTGCCGCGGCCTGCCAAGCCGCTGCTTGATTACATGGAGCGCTCGTTTGCGCGTGAGGCTTTCCAGGCGAGTCTGTCTGGTGTCGAACGCGATATGCGCTAAGGCTTAAGGAGCCGCTATGAACTCCAGTCGACCTTATCTGGTCCGCGCGCTCTACGAGTGGATTGTGGACAACGATTGCACCCCGCACATGCTGGTCAATTCCGAGTATCCGTCGGTCCAGGTGCCTCAGGGTTTTGCCAGTGACGGACAAATTGTCCTGAATGTGTCGCCACAGGCTGTGCGTCATCTGCACATGGACAACGAGGCGGTCAGTTTCGAGGGGCGCTTTGGTGGCGTGCCGCACACCTTGTACGTGCCAATTGCTTCGATCCTGGGTATCTACGCCCGGGAGAATGGCCAAGGCATGGTGTTCGATCTGGAATCGCCGATGGGCGAGGATGACGAGATCGAGCCCGATGACGATCTTCCACCACCCGACAGCGAGCCGCCGCGTCCAAGCGGTCGACCCAGTTTGAAGGTGGTGAAGTAATAAAAAAGGCGATCCGAACGGATCGCCTTTTTTATTCACCACCTTCAAACGGGTAGGAGCTGCCGAAGGCTGCGATCTTTTGATTTGGCTTTTTAAGATCAAAAGATCGCAGCCTTCGGCAGCTCCTACACCGCGTGCAGATAGGTAAGCGGTGTGCAGATCAGTCGATGTACTCAAACAGCTTCACAATCTTCTGTACGCCGGAAACGCCTTGCACCAGGTTGGTCGCCTGCGCAGCTTCCTGTTTGGTCAGCAGGCCCAGCATGTAGACAATGCCGTTTTCAGTGACGATCTTGATGCGCGAACCGGGGATGTTGGCGTCGGCGAGCATCTGGGCTTTGATCTTGGAGGTCAGCCAGGTGTCGTTCTGACGGGCCAGGAAGCTGGAGGGTGGCAGGACCTGCAGCTCGTTGTGCACCTGCTTCACGCGCTGGACCGCGGCGGCGGCCTGTTCGGCCTTGGCCTTGAGGTCTGCGCGTGGCGTTTGCCCGGCGAGCAGCACGACGCCGTTGAAGCTGGTGACGACGATGTGCGAGTCCTTATCCAGGGCTGGGTCGGCCTTGGCGACGTTCACGCCAACCTTGGTGTCGATCAGGGAGTCGTCGATCTTGCTGCCCAGTGTGCGGGTGCCGCGGTCATCTTCAATCGGTGCTTCACGGCTGGCAGTCACCACCGAGGTGCAGCCACTGATGCCGAGGCACAGGGTCAAGGCCAGAAGGCCCAGGCGATTAGGGGTCATTCTTCACTCCCGAATATTTGGCTGTCGATCAAATCGCAAAGGCAATGGATCGCCAGCAGGTGGACTTCCTGAATGCGTGCAGTGACGTTGGCCGGTACGCGAATCTCGACGTCCTCGGGCAATAGCAGTGACGCCATGCCGCCGCCATCACGACCGGTCAATGCTACGACAATCATTTCGCGATCATGTGCGGCCTGGATCGCTTGAATTATGTTGGCCGAGTTACCGCTGGTGGAGATAGCCAGCAACACATCGCCCGGTTGGCCGAGTGCGCGGATCTGCTTGGAGAAGATTTCGTTGTAGCTGTAGTCATTGGCGATCGAGGTGATCGTCGAGCTGTCGGTCGTCAAGGCGATGGCTGGCAGGCTCGGGCGCTCGCGCTCAAAGCGATTGAGCAGCTCGGACGAGAAGTGCTGGGCGTCGCCGGCAGAGCCGCCGTTACCACAGGAAAGCATTTTGCCTTCGTTGAGCAGGGCGTTGACCATGACCTGGCTGGCTTGCTCGATGTGCGGTGCAAGTACTTCCATCGCCTGTTGCTTGGTGTCGATACTGGCCTGAAAAAGCTGGCGAATTCGGGATTGCATGTCCATCTGTGTGACCTTAAGTGGCGCGGCTGTTCGGCACGTGAATGTGCAGCCCGCAAAGCAAAGAGCAAAAGTGTTGGGTGATAGTGTCCGGTTCGCAATGCCGGCGATCAGCCGTCGAAGGCATTCTGTAGCCAGTTCAATTGATCGAGGTTGCTGTCGATGGCAATCACGTCGAAGCGGCAAGGGGAATTGGCCCAGCGCGGCTCGCGCTGAAGAAAATATTGCGCGGCGAAAATCAGTTTTTGCCGTTTGCGCTCATCGATGCTATCGAGCGCGCCACCCCATTGAGTGTTTTTTCTGTAGCGGACCTCAACGAATACTACTGTATCGCCATCTAGCATGACCAGATCAAGCTCGCCGCGTTTACACAACCAGTTCTGCGCCAGCAGGCGCAGACCCTGTTGTTGAAGATGCTCGAGCGCATGGCGCTCGGCATCCTTGCCGCTTTGCTGGCGTGACCTGTCGGGCATCAGCGAGCGGTGTCCGGCAGGCGCTGGACCTGGCCATTGGCGAACTGGGCCCATGGCAACTGGCGCACGACCCGCTGGCTCTGAGACATGCCAAGGCTGCCCGATTCACCGTCGATGCGGCTGTCTGGCAGTGACTTGAGCTGGCCCAGGCGTGGCGCCAGGCGATAAGCGTCCACACCCATGGCATACAGGCGCCCCAGGCTGCCGGCGGCTTGTGGCCACTGGGCGGTGACCTGGCGGCGCAGTGGATCGTTGGCCTCCAGCAGCCATGGCGTTTCGCAGAAGCGGATGCCATTCATGTCGTTGTACTGGTTGACGTCACCGCTGGCGCTGAACACGTGGGAGGTGGCGTAGACCGGAACATCGCCTGCGTACTGGAAGTTCAGGGTCGGTTTGATCTGCTGGGCCTGTTGTGGTGTTGCGGCGAGGAAAATGAACTCGATATCCTGGCGGCGCGATGGCTGGGCAGCTACTTGCGAGCCAACGGTGCTTTGCAGGCTCTTGGCGCGACCTTCGCTCTGGCGCAGCTGGAACATGTCGGCAATCTGCTGGGCCAACTGGACCGGCTGATCGACGCGTTCGGTGGCGACGATGGTGCCGCCATTAGCTTGCCAATCCTGGCTGAATGCCTTGAGCACGCGGTCGCCCCATTCACCTTTCGGCACCATGATGGCTGCGCGATGCAGGCCGTCGGCGCGAGCGCGGCGCGACACTTCGCGGGCTTCGTCTTCAGCGGCAAGACCGAACTGGAACAACTGCGCCGGGCCTTGATCGCCCTCGCTGTAATTCAGTGCCAGTGTGGTGATCGGCAATTGCGGGCGAGCGCTCAGCTGTTTGACCAGCGGCTTCTCCAGTGGGCCGACGACCAGTTGCACGCCATCGGCCTGGGCCTTGCGGTAGAACTCGTCCATGGAGGTCAGGCGCGAGCTGTCATAGAACTCGATGGCGGGTGGTTTCTGCCCGGCCTGTTGTGCCTGGTAGTGAGCAGCCATGAAGCCGTCGCGCAGTGCCTTGCCGACCGAGGCCAGCGGGCCGTCCTGAGGCAGCAGCAGGGCGATCTTGCTCAGGGGCTGGCTGGCCAGTTCCTTGAGTTGGGTCAGTGGCTGCGGCAATTGAATGGCTGCCGGGTGTTTCGGGTTCTGCGCGCGCCATTTGTCGATGGCGGCTTGTTGCTGCTCCAGGGTGCCGGCGGATTTCACGGCCAGCGCGAGGGCCATCCAGCCGCCGAGATCGTCGGTGGTGTTCGGTTGCAATTGCTCGGTCGGCAGCGAAGCGATCAGGGTCCAGATGGCTTCGTGGTTTTTGCTCGCGGCCTCACCTTTTAGCATCGGGGCGATGAAAATGCGCTCGCGAGCGGCGGCGAGGGTCTGGCCATCGGCTTCAAGTGCACGGGCGTGAACGGTGCCGGTGCGGACCTGTTGTTCGATGGGCAGTTCGCTCAAGCGTTGCATGCTCGGATGGCTCAAGGCCGTCAGCGCGGCCTTGGGCTGGTTGCGGGTCATGGCCAGTTCAGCCGCCAGGGTGCTGGCGAAAACCTGTGGGCCCGGCTTGAGCTGTTCGATCGGAACCTGTTGCAGGATTTGCGCGGACTGGCCGGCATTGCCCTGGCGATAGGCCAGGTCGGCAGCGCTCAAGCGCAGCAGGGCGGCATCTTCCGGTGATTTGCTTTGGGAGGCCTTCTCAAGCAGTTGCTCGATACTGGCATCCGGTGTCCGTGGAAGTTCGCCAAGGCTGGAGGAGGGCGAGCTGGCGCAAGCCGCCAGCAAGGCAGCGAGGCAGAGGGCAGATAACAGCCGCAGGCAAGCGATCATGTAAGCGTTCCTGATACTCGATCAAATTAGCGTGGAATTGTACCCAAGCACTGGCCGGGGCGCGATGTTACTGGTGTGAATCGATCAATTTAGCTGGTGTAAATGTTGCGCCAGCGCACAAACAGTCGCCGAGACCTCCATTGGTTGCGCGTATCGTGAACCTCGCTACGCGCTACAATGGCGACTTTTACCGATCATGAGGTGTGCGCTTTGACTGCTCCAGGTGCTTTGAATTCCGCTGCTGGCTCGCTTTATGTGGTGGCGACGCCCATCGGCAACCTGGATGACATCAGTGCGCGGGCGCTGAAGATTCTCCGTGAAGTGGCCTTGATCGCCGCGGAAGACACCCGTCATTCCCAGCGTTTGATGCAGCACTTCGGCATCTCGACGCCATTGGCGGCCTGCCATGAGCACAACGAGCGGGATGAAGGTAGCCGCTTTATCACTCGCCTGCTTGCCGGTGACAACGTGGCGTTGATCTCGGATGCCGGGACGCCGCTGATTTCCGATCCGGGCTATCACCTGGTGCGGCAGGCCCGGGCGGCGGGCATCAATGTGGTGCCGGTTCCGGGTGCCTGCGCGTTGATTGCCGCGCTGTCGGCAGCAGGGCTGCCTTCCGATCGATTCATTTTCGAAGGTTTTCTGCCGGCCAAGGCGGTGGGGCGGCGTGCGCGTCTCGAACAGGTAAAGGAAGAACCTCGCACCTTGATCTTCTATGAGGCCCCACATCGCATCCTGGAGTGCCTGCAAGACATGGAACTGGTGTTCGGTCCCGAGCGCCCGGCGCTGCTTGCCCGTGAGCTGACCAAGACGTTTGAGACTCTCAAGGGGCTGCCGCTGGCTGAGCTGCGCGAGTTTGTCGAGTCGGACAGCAATCAGCAGCGCGGCGAGTGCGTGGTGCTGGTGGCGGGCTGGTCTGCGCCCGAGGAGGAGGGCGCCGTCAGCAGTGAGGCGATGCGCATCCTCAACCTGTTGCTCGAAGAAATGCCGCTCAAGCGAGCGGCGGCTTTGGCGGCGCAAATCACCGGCGAACGAAAGAATGTGCTGTACCAGATCGCGCTGGATCAGCAGAAGGGCGAGTAAAACCCGACGCACAGGCGTGCTCAATGGCGCTTGGCGCTTGTTCTTCGGGCGCTGTGCCGGTAACCTTCGCGGCGGAGAGTCGATCGGACAGTCGCTGCCCTCTATGAAAATTAGGGGGGGGAGGAAAGTCCGGGCTCCATAGGGCGAAGTGCCAGGTAATGCCTGGGAGGCGTGAGCCTACGGAAAGTGCCACAGAAAATAACCGCCTAAGCGCTTCGGCGCCGGTAAGGGTGAAAAGGTGCGGTAAGAGCGCACCGCACGTCTGGCAACAGTTCGTGGCTAGGTAAACCCCACTTGGAGCAAGACCAAATAGGGTCCCAAGGCGTGGCCCGCGCTGGGACCGGGTAGGTTGCTAAAGATGTCCAGTGATGGCCATCGTAGACGAATGACTGTTCAAGACAGAACCCGGCTTACAGATCGACTCTCCACCTTTTTCTTTCCTCTGCTTGAATCATTGAGCAGGGGGCAAGTGATAGCAATTTCCCTCCTTACACAATCATCAGCAGAACCTCTTTTGTAATACCAAAAAAATCTTACTCTTAATAAATCACTTTAACTTTCGAACGCAGCCTTCTGTGCTGATTCAAGTTATCGATCAGTTTCATCTGCCGGATTCTCGTTGCCTCTCCGTTAATGCTCCTAAATCTCAGTTCTGTAAGGGTTTTCCTTTGCTCCGCGCCTTGACGGTGTGGTGGGCGCATTCCTATAGTGTGCGCAAGTGGCGGAAAGTGGCATGAAGTGGGTTTTTTGAACTCAAAACGCTAGAATTTGGAGAAACGCTGACGTGTTTCGCGGAGCCAACGCTATCAGTCTCGATGCAAAGGGCCGTCTCGCAATGCCGAGCCGGTACCGTGACGAGCTCGAATCGCGCAGTTCCGGTCAATTGATCGTGACAATTGATGCCGTTGATCCTTGTTTGTGTGTTTACCCCCTCGATGAGTGGGAAATTATTGAAACCAAACTGCGCGCACTGCCTTCGCTTCGCGAAGAGAACCGCCGCCTGCAACGTTTATTGATTGGTAATGCCGTCGACCTCGAGCTCGATGGCAGTGGTCGTTTTCTGGTTCCGCCGCGTCTTCGTGAATATGCCAAGTTGGATAAGCGCGCGATGTTGGTAGGCCAACTGAACAAGTTCCAATTGTGGGACGAGGATGCCTGGAACGCGGTTTCTGCCGCTGACCTGGCTGCCATTCAACAACCGGGCGCGATGCCTGATGAACTGCGTGATTTGATCCTGTGACTATTGATAGCGGCTTTAACCACATCACCGTACTGCTTGACGAAGCTGTCGAGGCTCTCGCCGTACGTCCTGATGGCTGCTATCTGGACGGCACGTTCGGGCGCGGCGGACACAGCCGGTTGATCCTCAGCCAGCTCGGTCCCGATGGTCAGTTGCTCGGATTCGATAAAGATCCACAAGCGATTGCCACCGGGCAGACGCTAGCGGCCGAAGACGGCCGCTTTGTCGTTGTGCAGCGCAGCTTTGCCGAGCTCGGTTCGGAAGTCGCCGAACGCGGGATGAACGGCAAGGTCAGCGGCGTATTGCTGGATCTGGGCGTGTCTTCGCCACAGCTCGACGACCCTGAGCGCGGCTTCAGCTTCCTCAACGACGGCCCGCTGGACATGCGCATGGATCCGTCCCGTGGCATCAGCGCCGCCGAATTCGTCAACACCGCGCCCGTGGAAGAAATCGCACGGGTGTTCAAGGAATACGGCGAAGAGCGTTTCTCCGGTCGCATGGCCCGTGCCGTGGCCGAGCGCCGAGACATCAAGCCATTCGAGCGCACCGGTGACCTGGCAGAAGTCCTGAAGGTCGCCAACCCGGCATGGGAAAAGGGAAAAAACCCTGCAACCCGCGCCTTCCAGGGATTGCGCATTCACGTAAACAACGAACTGGGTGATCTGCAGACCGGCCTCGAAGCCGCGCTGGAGTGCCTGGAAGTGGGCGGTCGCCTGGTGGTGATCAGCTTCCATTCGCTGGAAGACCGTATCGTCAAACTGTTCATGCGCAAGCTGGTGAAAGGCGAAGCCGACAACCTGCCGCGCAACCTGCCGGTTCGGCATGTCGCCTTCGAACCGAAAATCAAAGTCCATGGCAAAGCGCAGACGGCCTCCGACGCCGAACTCAAAGCCAACCCACGTTCCCGTAGTGCTGTCATGCGTGTGGCGGAGAAGCTGCGGTGAGCAAGCTTTTCGCCAAGCCATTGCCCGGCGGAAGCTTCTTCATGCTGATGTTATTTGTCGGCGTGCTCGTGTCGGCCATCGGCGTGTCCTACAGCGCGCACTGGAACCGTCAGCTATTGAATTCGCTGTACAACGAATTGAGCGTGCGCGACAAGGCGCAAGCCGAGTGGGGCCGGTTGATTCTGGAGCAGAGCACCTGGACCGCCCACAGCCGTATCGAAGTGCTGGCCACCGAACAATTGAAAATGCACATCCCCGGTGCCGCTGACGTGAAGATGGTGGCGCCATGATGAAACTCGAAGGTGCACTCTTTCCTTGGCGATTCCGCGTGGTGCTGGGTTTGCTTGGCGTCATGGTGGCCGCGATTGCCTGGCGCATCATTGACCTGCAAGTGGTCGATCGTGCCTTCCTTAAAGGTCAGGGCGATGCGCGCAGCGTTCGTCATATTCCGATTCCGGCTCACCGTGGTCTGATCACCGACCGTAACGGCGAGCCTTTGGCCGTCAGCACCCCGGTGACCACGCTGTGGGCCAACGCCAAAGAAATGCAGCTGGAAAAAGACAAGTGGCCAGCACTGGCCGCTGCACTGGGACAAGATCCCAAAGCCCTGACCGAGCGTCTTGAAGCCCAGGCCAACAAAGAATTCATTTACCTGGTGCGCGGGCTGACGCCTGAGCAGGGTCAGGCCGTGCTCGACCTGAAGGTGCCGGGTGTCTATGGCATCGAAGAGTTTCGGCGGTTTTATCCTGCCGGCGAAGTCACTGCTCATATGGTCGGGTTTACCGACATCGACGATCACGGTCGTGAAGGCGTCGAACTGGCCTACGACGAATGGCTGGCCGGGGTCCCTGGCAAGCGTCAGGTGATCAAGGACCGGCGCGGCCGGCTGATCAAGGATGTCCAGGTCACCAAAAACGCCAAGGCCGGCAAGCCCTTGGCGTTGTCCATTGACCTGCGCCTGCAATACCTGGCCAACCGCGAATTGCGCAACGCGATCATCGAGAACGGCGCCAAGGCCGGCAGCCTGGTGATCATGGACGTGAAGACCGGCGAGATTCTCGCGATGGTCAACCAGCCGACCTACAACCCGAACAACCGTCGCAACCTGCAACCGGCGATGATGCGTAACCGCGCGATGATCGACGTGTTCGAGCCGGGTTCGACCATGAAAGCGATTTCGATGAGCGCTGCGATCGAAACCGGCCGCTGGAAACCGAGCGACACCGTCGAGGTGTATCCGGGATCCTTGCAGATTGGTAAGTACACCATCAAGGACGTATCCAAGACCGAAGGCCCGGTACTCGACCTGACCGGCATCCTGATCAACTCCAGTAACGTCGGCATGAGCAAGGTTGCCTTCGACATTGGCGGCGAAACCATTTTCCGTCTCGCGCAGAAAGTCGGCCTCGGCCAGGACACCGGCCTGGGCTTCCCGGGCGAGCGCGTCGGCAACCTGCCGAACTACCGCGAATGGCGCAAGGCAGAAACCGCCACGCTGTCCTACGGCTACGGTATCTCCGTGACCGCAATCCAGCTTGTCCACGCTTTCTCGGCCCTGGCCAACAACGGTCGCCTCGCACCGCTGACCCTGATCAAGACCGACAAGGCACCGCAAACCACCCAGGTGTTGCCGGAGGCCGTCGCGAAAACCATGCAAGGCATGCTGCAACAAGTGATCGAGGCCCCGCGCGGTGTGTTCCGTGCGCAGGTGCCGGCGTATCACGTGGGCGGCAAGTCGGGTACTGCGCGTAAAACCTCGGTTGGCACCAAGGGCTACGCCGAGAACTCCTACCGTTCGCTGTTCGCCGGCTTCGGCCCGATGAGCGATCCGCGTTACGCCATCGTGGTGGTGATCGACGAGCCGACCAAGGCCGGTTACTTCGGTGGCCTGGTTTCCGCGCCGGTGTTCAGTCGTGTGATGTCGGGCACTCTGCGCCTGATGAACATTACGCCGGACAACCTGCCACCTACTCAACAAGCGAACGCAACACCGGTCGTTCCGCTGAAAGCCAATGGAGGGCGCGGCTGATGTCTCTGAGCCTGAACAAGATTTTCCCTCACGCCGGCCACGATCTGCTGATTCGCGAACTCGCCCTGGACAGCCGCAATGTGCGCGCGGGTGATCTGTTCCTCGCCGTGCCGGGCGGGAAATTCGATGGGCGCGCGCATATTGCCGACGCCTTGCAGCGCGGTGCTGCTGCGGTGGCCTATGAAGTAGAAGGCGCCACGATCCTGCCGATCACTGAAGTGCCGCTGATTCCGGTCAAGGGCCTGGCGGCTCAACTGTCGGACATCGCCGGGCGTTTTTATGGCGAGCCGAGTCATCACCTGAACCTGTTGGGCGTAACCGGCACCAACGGCAAGACCAGCGTGACGCAATTGGTCGCCCAGGCACTGGACCTGCTCGGCCAGCACTGCGGCCTGGTCGGCACACTCGGTTGCGGTTTCTACGGCGCGCTGGAAAGCGGCCTGCACACCACACCAAACCCGATTGCCGTGCAAGCGACCTTGGCGGACCTGAAAAAGGCCGGGGCCAAAGCCGTGGCGATGGAGGTTTCCTCCCATGGCCTGGACCAGGGCCGCGTGACCGCATTGGCCTTCGATGTGGCGGTGATGACCAACCTGTCCCGCGATCACCTGGATTACCACGGCACCATGCAGGCTTACGGCGAAGCCAAGTCCAGGCTGTTTGCCTGGAATGACTTGAAATGCCGCGTGGTCAACCTCGACGACGAGTTCGGCCGGCAACTGGCTGCCGACAAGTGCGAATCGCGGCTGATCACCTATAGCCTGGAAAATTCCAGTGCTTACCTGTATTGCCGCCAGGCGCAATTCGACGACGAAGGCGTGCGCGCCACACTGGTCACGCCGCAGGGCGAGCACCTCTTGCGCAGCACCTTGCTCGGTCGCTTCAACCTGAGCAATGTCCTGGCGGCGGTCGGCGCGTTGCTCGGTCTTGATTACGCCCTGGACGAAATCCTCAAGGTGCTGCCGCAGCTTGAAGGCCCTGCCGGTCGCATGCAGCGTCTGGGCGGTGGTTCGCAGCCGCTGGTGGTGGTCGATTACGCCCACACCCCGGATGCCCTGGAAAAAGTATTGCTGGCCCTGCGTCCACACGCCAAGGGTCGGTTGCTGTGCCTGTTCGGCTGTGGCGGCGACCGCGATCGCGGCAAGCGCCCGTTGATGGCCGAAGTGGTCGAGCGCTTGGCTGATGGCGTGCTGGTGACCGATGACAACCCGCGTACTGAAGACCCGGCAGTGATTTTCGATGACATCCGCGCCGGTTTCACGGCTGTGGATAAAGTGGAGTTCGTTGCCGGTCGTGGCCAGGCGATTGCCCAACTGATCGCCAGCGCTTCGGTGGATGACGTGATTGTCCTGGCCGGTAAAGGTCACGAGGACTATCAGGAAATCAACGGCGAGCGTCATGCCTTTTCCGATCTGGTCGAGGCCGATCATGCCTTGACCGCGTGGGAGGTGGCCCATGCTTAAGGCCTTGAAACTGAGCGAACTGACCGGTGCGCTGAATGCTCGCCTGGTGTCCTCCGATGCCAGTTTCGACGGTGTCAGCATCGACAGCCGCGCAATCAAGCCTGGTCAACTGTTTATCGCGCTGGCCGGTCCGCGCTTCGATGGTCATGATTATCTGAATGAAGTCGCCGCCAAGGGTGCCGTGGCCGCGCTGGTCGAGCGTGAAGTCGCCGACAGCACGCTGCCACAATTGCTGGTCAGCGACACTCGCCAGGCCCTGGGCCAGTTGGGCGCGCTGAATCGCGCCGCCTACACCCATCCGGTCGCGGCCATCACCGGTTCCAGCGGCAAGACCACGGTCAAGGAAATGCTTGCGAGCATCCTGCGCACCCGTGGTCCGGTGCTGGCCACCCGTGGCAACCTGAACAACGACCTCGGCGTGCCGCTGACCTTGCTTGAACTGGCGCCGGAACACGCTGCCGCAGTGATCGAGCTGGGTGCCTCGCGCCTGGGCGAAATTGCCTACACCGTGAGCATGACCAAGCCGCACGTAGCCATTCTCAATAACGCCGGGACCGCCCACGTCGGCGAGTTCGGCGGTCCGGAAAAAATCGTCGAAGCCAAGGGCGAGATTATCGAAGGGCTGGATGCCGATGGCGTCGCCGTTCTCAATCTCGACGACAAGGCATTCGGTATCTGGAAGGCGCGCGCCGGTGACCGCAAAGTGCTGACGTTTGCGTTGAGCAACGCCAGCGCCGATTTCCATGCCAGTGACCTGGCCACCGATGCTCGCGGCTGCCCGGCGTTCAACCTGCACGGCCCTGAAGGTGTGGCGCGCGTTCAACTGAACCTGCTCGGCACCCACAACGTCGCCAATGCCATGGCCGCCGCCGCTGCCGCCCATGCCCTGGGTGTGTCGCTGTTCGGTATCGCCGCCGGCCTTGGCGCGGTGCAACCGGTCAAGGGTCGCACCGTTGCGCAATTGGCCAGCAATGGCATGCGCGTGATCGATGACACTTACAACGCCAATCCCACCTCCATGTGCGCTGCCGTTGATATACTGGCCGGCTTTTCCGGTCGCACCGTCCTGGTGCTCGGGGATATCGGCGAGTTGGGCGAATGGGCGGAGCAGGGGCACCGCGACGTGGGCGAGTACGCCCGTGGCAAGGTTTCTGCTCTGTACGCCGTCGGGCCAATGATGGCTCACGCCGTGAACGCATTCGGTCCACAGGCTTTTCACTTCAGCACACAGGCTGAGCTGATCAAGGCCCTGGACGCCGAACAAGACACAAACACCACCATTTTGATCAAGGGGTCGCGCAGCGCTGCGATGGAAAACGTCGTCGCCGCCTTGTGCGGGTCCAGTCTGGAGAAACATTAATGCTGCTGCTGCTAGCGGAGTATCTGCAACAGTTCTACAAAGGCTTCGCGGTCTTCCAGTACCTGACCCTGCGCGGGATTCTCGGTGTACTGACCGCGCTGGTTTTGTCGCTGTGCTATGGCCCGTGGATGATCCGCACCCTGCAGAACCGTCAGATCGGTCAGTCCGTTCGCAATGACGGCCCGCAGTCGCACCTGTCCAAATCGGGTACACCGACCATGGGCGGCGCACTGATTCTGTCGTCCATCGGTGTCAGCACCCTGCTTTGGGCTGACCTGAGCAACCGTTACGTCTGGGTCGTACTGTTGGTGACCCTGCTGTTCGGCGCCATCGGCTGGGTCGACGACTACCGCAAGGTCATCGAGAAAAACTCCCGTGGCTTGCCGAGCCGCTGGAAATATTTCTGGCAATCGGTGTTCGGCCTGGGCGCGGCGATCTTTCTGTATGTGACCGCTGCCACGCCGGTGGAAACCACACTGATCCTGCCGATGCTCAAGGACTACAGCATTCCACTGGGTGCCGGCTTCATCGTCCTGACCTACTTCGTGATTGTCGGTTCGAGCAACGCGGTCAACCTGACCGACGGCCTAGACGGCCTGGCGATCATGCCGACGGTGATGGTGGGCGGCGGCCTGGGCATTTTCTGCTACCTGTCGGGTAACGTGAAATTCGCCGAATACCTGCTGATTCCTTATGTGCCGGGCGCAGGCGAGCTGATCGTGTTCTGTGGCGCGTTGATCGGAGCAGGCCTGGGCTTTCTGTGGTTCAACACCTATCCGGCACAAGTCTTCATGGGCGACGTCGGCGCACTGGCGCTGGGCGCGGCCCTGGGCACCATCGCGGTGATCGTCCGTCAGGAAATCGTCCTGTTCATCATGGGCGGCGTGTTCGTGATGGAAACCCTGTCAGTCGTCATTCAGGTTGCCTCTTTTAAGCTGACCGGTCGCCGCGTATTCCGCATGGCGCCCATTCACCACCACTTTGAACTCAAGGGCTGGCCCGAGCCGCGCGTGATCGTCCGTTTCTGGATCATCACCGTGATTCTCGTGCTGATTGGCCTTGCCACCCTGAAGCTGAGGTAGAAATACGTGTCTCTGATCGCTTCTGACCACTTCCGCATCGTTGTCGGCCTCGGCAAGAGCGGCATGTCCCTGGTTCGCTTCCTGGCGAACCGGGGCGTGGCGTTTGCAGTGGCCGATACGCGGGAAAACCCACCGGAACTGGCCACGCTCAAGTGTGACTATCCGCATGTGGAAGTGCGTTGTGGCGAGCTGGACGTCGAATTCCTGTGCCGTGCCGACGAGCTCTACGTCAGCCCCGGCCTGGCGCTGGCGACCCCGGCCCTGCAGGCCGCCGCCGCCCGTGGCGTGAAATTGTCCGGTGATATCGAACTGTTCGCGCGTAACGCGAAGGCGCCGATCGTGGCCATCAGCGGCTCCAACGCGAAAAGCACCGTTACCACGCTGGTCGGCGAGATGGCGGCTGCAGCCGGCAAGCGAGTTGCCGTCGGTGGCAACCTCGGCACCCCGGCGTTGGACTTGCTCAGCGACGACATCGAGTTGTACGTGATGGAACTGTCGAGTTTCCAGCTGGAAACCACCGATCAGCTCAATGCCGAAGTGGCGACCGTGCTCAACGTCAGCGAAGACCACATGGACCGTTACAGCGGTCTGCCGGCCTATCACCTGGCCAAGCACCGGATCTTCCGTGGCGCCAGGCAGTTCGTGGTCAATCGCCAGGACGCCCTGAGTCGTCCGTTGATGGGCGAAGGGCAGCCATGCTGGACCTTCGGCCTGAGCAAACCCGATTTCAAGGCGTTTGGTATCCGTGAAGAAGACGGCGAGAAATACCTGGCCTTCGAATTCCAGAACCTGATGCCGGTGCGCGAATTGAAGATTCGCGGCGCCCACAATCAGTCCAACGCCCTGGCAGCCCTGGCCCTGGGCCATGCGGTCGGCCTGCCGTTCGATGCCATGCTGTCGAGCCTGCGCACCTTCGCCGGTCTCGAGCATCGCTGCCAATGGGTCCGCGATCTTGACGGCGTGGGCTATTACAACGATTCCAAAGCCACCAACGTCGGCGCCGCACTGGCGGCCATCGAAGGTTTGGGCGCAGACATCGACGGCAAAGTCGTGCTGATCGCCGGTGGCGATGGCAAAGGTGCCGAGTTCAAGGACCTGCACGATCCGGTGGCGGCCAACTGCCGCGCCGTGGTGCTGATGGGGCGCGACTCCGACAGGATCGGCGAGGCTATCGGCGACGCCGTACCGCTGATCCGCGCCGGCTCCCTGGCCGAGGCCGTCGAGCAATGCCGCGCCGCCGCCCAGCCGGGCGACGTGGTGCTGCTGTCGCCAGCCTGCGCCAGTTTCGACATGTTCAAGAACTACGAAGACCGTGGTCACCAGTTCGTCCAAGCCGTGGAGGATCTGGCATGAGCCTGAGAGACATCATCAAGCCATACCCTTCGCCGATCATCACCGGGCGCGGTATCGACCTCGACTTCCCGATGCTCGCCGGTTGCCTGACGTTGCTCGGCCTGGGGCTGATCATGATTGCCTCGGCATCGACCGAAGTGGCGGCCGTGCAGTCGGGCAGCGCCCTGTATTACATGATTCGCCACCTTATTTACGTGGTGCTGGGCCTGGGTGCCTGCATCGTCACCATGATGATCCCGATCGCTACTTGGCAACGGCTGGGCTGGCTGATGCTGCTCGGTGCGTTCGGCTTGCTGGTGATGGTGATCATTCCGGGGATCGGCCGTGAGGTTAACGGCTCGATGCGCTGGATCGGCTTCAGTTTCTTCAACGTTCAGCCTTCCGAGATCGCCAAGGTGTTCGTGGTGATCTACCTCGCCGGTTATCTGGTGCGCCGCCAGAAAGAAGTGCGCGAAAGCTGGATGGGCTTCTTCAAGCCGTTCATCGTGCTGCTGCCAATGGCGGGCCTGCTGCTGATGGAACCGGACTTCGGTGCCACCGTCGTGATGATGGGTGCCGCGGCGGCGATGCTGTTCCTTGGCGGCGTCGGGCTGTTCCGCTTTTCCCTGATGGTGGTGCTGGCTGTCGGCGCGGTGGTGCTGTTGATTCAAATGCAGCCGTATCGAATGGCGCGCCTGACCAACTTTGCCGATCCATGGGCCGACCAGTTCGGCGCCGGCTATCAGTTGTCCCAGGCGTTGATCGCCTTCGGTCGCGGTGAATGGCTGGGCGTCGGCCTGGGCAACAGCGTGCAGAAACAGTTCTACCTGCCGGAAGCCCACACTGACTTCGTGTTCTCGGTCCTGGCCGAAGAGCTGGGGGCGGTGGGTTCGTTGTGCACCGTGGCACTGTTCGTCTTCGTGTGCATTCGTGGCATGTACATCGGTTTGTGGGCTGAAAAGGCCAAGCAGTTTTTCGCGGCTTACGTGGCCTACGGTCTGTCGTTCCTGTGGATTGGTCAGTTCCTGATCAACATTGGTGTAAACGTCGGTCTGCTGCCGACCAAGGGTCTGACCTTGCCGTTCCTCAGTTATGGCGGTAGTTCGTTGGTGATCTGCTGTGCCTGTCTCGGCTTGTTGCTGCGCATCGAGTGGGAAAGTCGAACCCACCTGGGCAGTGAAGAGATGGAGTTCCATGAGAGCGACTTCGCCGAGGAGCCGAACCATGGGCGCTAACGTCATGATCATGGCTGGCGGCACCGGTGGCCACGTGTTCCCGGCACTGGCCTGTGCCCGCGAATTCCAGGCACGCGGCTATACCGTGCACTGGCTCGGCACTCCGCGTGGCATCGAGAACGATCTGGTGCCGGCGGCCGGTATCGAGTTGCACCGGATCAATGCCAGCGGTCTGCGCGGCAAGGGCAAGCTGTCCCTGTTAAAGGCGCCGTTCATGTTGCTCAAGTCGGTCTGGCAGGCGCGGGCGATCATTCGTCGGCTGCGGCCGGTCTGCGTGGTTGGCTTTGGTGGTTATGTGACCGGTCCTGGTGGCGTTGCCGCCAAACTGGCCGGCGTGCCGGTGATCGTTCACGAACAGAACGCCGTGGCCGGTACCGCCAATCGGTTGCTGGTGCCGTTGGCCGCCCGAGTCTGTGAAGCGTTCCCCGACACCTTTACCCTGTCGGACAGCCGCCGGACCACCGGTAATCCGGTGCGCACCGAGCTGTTCCTCGAGACATCGCGACCTGCCCTGGCTGGTCGCAAGGCGCGTTTGCTGATCCTGGGCGGAAGCCTGGGCGCAGAACCGTTGAACAAGTTGCTGCCTGAAGCCCTGTCGCAAGTCGCTGCCGATTTGCGTCCGGAAGTGTTCCATCAGGCCGGCAAAAACCACGATGAAGTGACTGCAGAGCGCTATCGCGCGGCTGGCGTCGAGGCGCAGGTGCAGCCCTTCATCAAAGACATGGCCCAAGCCTACAGCTGGGCCGACCTGGTGGTTTGTCGCGCAGGCGCGCTGACCATCAGTGAACTGGCCGCCGCCGGTCTGCCCTCGATGCTGGTGCCTTTGCCTCATGCCATCGACGATCACCAGACCCGCAACGCCGAATATTTGGCCCGTGAAGGCGCAGCCTTCCTGATGCCGCAAAGAACGACTGGTGCAGCGGATCTTGCCGCTCGCCTGACAGAGGTCCTGATGCAACCACAACGACTCAACGAAATGGCTACTGCGGCACGCCGCCTGGCCAAACCCGATGCCACCCGTAACGTGGTCGATAGCTGCCTGGAGGTGGCCCATGGTTGAGAATCAGAAAGCCATGCCACAACCGGAAATGCGCCGCATCCGTCGCATCCACTTCGTTGGTATCGGCGGTGTGGGCATGTGCGGGATTGCTGAAGTGTTGTTGAACCTGGGCTATGAAGTGTCCGGTTCCGACCTGAAGGCTTCGCCGGTCACCGAGCGCCTGGAGTCCTTCGGCGCGCAGATCTTCATCGGCCACCGCGCCGAGAACGCCGCTGCCGCCGACGTGCTGGTGGTGTCGAGTGCCGTGAACACGTCCAACCCGGAAGTCGCAACCGCACTGGAACGCCGTATTCCGGTGGTGCCGCGTGCAGAGATGCTGGCTGAGCTGATGCGCTATCGCCACGGCATCGCCGTTGCCGGTACCCACGGCAAAACCACGACCACCAGTCTGATCGCGTCGGTGTTCGCCGCCGGTGGCCTGGACCCGACATTCGTAATCGGTGGCCGTCTGAATGCCGCGGGTACCAATGCCCAGCTCGGCACCAGCCGTTACCTGATTGCTGAAGCCGACGAAAGCGACGCCAGCTTCCTGCACTTGCAGCCGCTGGTGGCCGTGGTCACCAACATCGACGCCGATCACATGGCGACCTACGACGGTGACTTCAACAAGCTGAAGAAAACCTTCGTCGAATTCCTCCACAACCTGCCGTTCTACGGTCTGGCGGTGGTGTGCCTGGACGATCCGGTAGTGCGTGAAATCCTCCCGCAGGTCAAACGTCCGACGGTCACCTATGGCTTCGGCGAAGACTGCGACGTACGTGCGATCAACGTGCGCCAGCAAGGCATGCAGACCTTCTTCACCGTACTGCGTCCCGACCGCGAGCCACTGGATGTTTCGGTGAACATGCCGGGCAACCACAACGTATTGAACGCCCTTGCGACTATCTGCATCGCCACCGACGAAGGCGTCAGCGATGAAGCCATCGTCCAGGGCCTGTCCGGGTTCCAGGGTGTCGGCCGACGCTTCCAGGTCTACGGCGAACTGCCGGTAGACGGCGGCAATGTAATGCTGGTCGATGACTACGGTCACCACCCGACGGAAGTCGCGGCAGTGATCAAGGCCGTACGCGGTGGCTGGCCGGAGCGCCGCCTGGTGATGGTCTACCAGCCGCACCGCTACAGCCGCACCCGCGACCTGTACGACGATTTCGTCAATGTACTGGCCGACGCCAACGTACTGCTGCTGATGGAAGTCTATCCGGCCGGCGAAGAGCCGATCCCGGGCGCCGACAGCCGCAAGCTGTGCAACAGCATCCGTCAGCGTGGCCAGCTCGACCCGATCTACATCGAGCGTGGTGTCGACCTTGCGCCAGTGGTCAAGCCGCTGCTGCGCGCCGGCGACATCCTGCTGTGCCAGGGCGCCGGCGATATCGGCGGTCTCGCACCAAAACTGTTGAAAAGTGAGTTGTTCGCCGGTGCCGTTGCCGCGCCGGAGAAGGGGAAGTTGAAATGACTGCTGCCTACGCCAACCTGGTCTCCACGATCGCGCCGAAAGACTTCGGCCGCGTCGCCGTGCTGTTCGGCGGCAAGAGTGCCGAGCGTGAAGTGTCCCTGAAGTCGGGTAACGCCGTTCTGGACGCACTGCAAAGCGCCGGTGTGGACGCGTTCGGCCTCGACGTGGGCGATGACCTGCTGCAGCGTTTGCAGAGCGAAAAAATCGACCGCGCCTTCATCATCCTCCACGGCCGTGGCGGTGAAGACGGCAGCATGCAGGGCCTGCTCGAATGCCTGGGCATTCCGTACACCGGCAGCGGCATCCTGGCTTCGGCCCTGGCCATGGACAAGCTGCGCACCAAGCAGGTCTGGCACAGCCTGGGCATTCCGACCCCACGTCACGCGGTACTCAGCAGCGAGGCCGATTGTATTTCGGCGGCGACGGAACTGGGCTTCCCTTTGATCGTCAAACCGGCCCATGAAGGTTCAAGTATCGGTATGGCCAAAGTGAGTTCCGCGTCCGAATTGATCGACGCATGGAAAGCGGCCAGTACCTACGATTCGCAAGTGCTGGTCGAGCAATGGATTCACGGTCCGGAGTTCACCATCGCCACCCTGCGTGACCAGGTGTTGCCACCGATTGCCCTGGGCACGACGCACAGCTTCTACGACTACGACGCCAAGTACATCGCCAACGATACCCAGTACCGCATTCCGTGCGGTCTGGACAGCGCCAAGGAAAAGGAACTCATGGACCTCACGGCGAAAGCCTGTGAAGCGCTGGGTATCGCCGGTTGGGGCAGGGCAGACGTGATGCAGGACGCCGACGGGCAGTTCTGGTTCCTGGAAGTCAACACCGCACCGGGCATGACCGATCACAGCCTGGTGCCGATGGCGGCCCGTGCTGCCGGTCTGAATTTCCAGCAACTGGTTCTGGCCATTCTGGCCGAGAGCGTTGCCGGCAACACTGCCGGTAACCAAGAGTCGACGAGAGGTTAAGGCCATGCAAGGCGCTCAGCTCAGACATCAGCCCCCCGCATCGCCCGGCCGCAAGCCGGTGCCGCGGGGTGCCAGCCGAATGGTGGCCAAAGAGCCGATGTCCGCGCGCCTGCCGAAAGCCAACTTCGGTTTTCTCAAAGCGTTGTTCTGGCCGGTAGTGCTGGTGGCTTTGGGGTTCGGTACTTACGAAGGCGCGACACGGCTGTTGCCGTATGCCGACCGGCCGATCACCAGGATCAACGTGCAGGGCGACTTGAGTTACATCAGCCAGCAAGCGGTGCAGCAGCGGATCGCCCCGTACGTGGCGTCGAGCTTCTTCACCATCGACCTGGCGAGCATGCGCACCGAGCTGGAAACGATGCCATGGATTGCCCACGCCGAAGTGCGCCGGGTGTGGCCGGATCAAGTGGTGATCCGCCTGGAAGAACAACTGCCGGTGGCCCGATGGGGTGACGAGTCGCTGTTGAACAACCAGGGCCAGGCCTTCACCCCGCGCGAGCTGGCGAACTACGAACACTTGCCTCAGCTGTTTGGCCCGCAGCGGGCTCAACAGCAAGTGATGCAGCAATACCAGGTGCTGAGCCAGATGCTCAGGCCGCTGGGCTTCTCGATTGCACGCCTGGAACTGCGTGATCGTGGCAGCTGGTTCCTGACCACCGGCCCCGGCAGCGCGGGTCCCGG
Organism: Pseudomonas sp. 05L36; assembly: GCF_056398125.1. Lineage (NCBI taxonomy): Bacteria > Pseudomonadati > Pseudomonadota > Gammaproteobacteria > Pseudomonadales > Pseudomonadaceae > Pseudomonas > Pseudomonas sp. 05L36. The sequence continues at coordinate 98,563 of NZ_JBFTOU010000013.1, forward strand.
GATCGAACTGCTGCTGGGACGCGGCAACCAGGTGGAAAAGATGCGCCGTTTCATCGCCATCTATGACAAGACGCTCAAAGAACAGATTACGAACATTGCGCGCATCGATCTGCGCTACGCCAACGGCCTCGCTGTTGGCTGGCGGGAACCTGTAGCGCCCACGGCAGCCCAACCCGCTGTCGCGAAGAATTAAGAAGAGGCAGGACCCATGGCAAACGTGCAAAGCGGCAAAATGATCGTCGGTCTCGATATCGGCACCTCCAAGGTGGTGGCGCTGGTGGGCGAGGTCGCGGACGACGGCACGCTGGAAATCGTCGGGATCGGTACCCATCCGTCCCGTGGCCTGAAAAAAGGCGTGGTGGTGAACATCGAATCCACCGTGCAATCGATCCAGCGCGCCATCGAAGAAGCGCAGCTGATGGCGGGTTGCCGCATTCACTCGGCGTTCGTCGGTGTGGCCGGCAATCACATCCGCAGCCTGAACTCCCACGGCATCGTGGCGATTCGTGATCGCGAAGTCAGCTCGGCGGACCTTGAGCGTGTACTCGACGCGGCCCAGGCCGTGGCGATCCCGGCTGACCAGCGCGTACTGCACACCCTGCCGCAGGATTACGTGATCGATAACCAGGAAGGCGTCCGCGAGCCACTGGGCATGTCCGGCGTGCGTCTGGAAGCCAAGGTCCACGTGGTCACCTGCGCCGTCAATGCCGCACAGAACATTGAAAAATGCGTGCGTCGTTGTGGCCTGGAAATCGACGACATCATTCTCGAGCAACTGGCTTCCGCGTACTCGGTACTGACCGATGACGAGAAAGAGCTGGGCGTGTGCCTGGTGGACATCGGCGGCGGCACCACCGACATCGCGATCTTCACCGAAGGCGCGATCCGTCACACCGCAGTGATCCCGATTGCCGGTGACCAGGTGACCAACGACATCGCCATGGCGTTGCGCACTCCGACCCAGTACGCCGAAGAAATCAAGATTCGCTACGCCTGCGCCCTGGCCAAACTGGCCGGTGCCGGTGAAACCATCAAGGTGCCAAGCGTTGGCGACCGTCCACCACGCGAGCTGTCCCGCCAGGCCCTGGCCGAAGTGGTCGAGCCGCGCTACGACGAACTGTTCACGCTGATCCAGGCCGAACTGCGCCGCAGCGGCTACGAAGACCTGATCCCGGCCGGCATCGTGCTGACCGGCGGTACGTCGAAGATGGAAGGCGCTACTGAACTGGCCGAGGAAATCTTCCACATGCCGGTGCGCCTGGGCGTGCCTCACGGCGTGAAAGGTCTGGATGACGTGGTGCGCAACCCGATCTATTCCACCGGCGTCGGCCTGTTGATGTACGGCCTGCAGAAGCAGTCCGACGGCATCTCGTTCTCGGGCATCGGCAGCCGCGACAGCTACAGCAACGAAGAGCCACAGGCTCCGCTGCTGGACCGCCTGAAGAAGTGGGTCCAGGGCAATTTCTGAAGATTTACCGCAACACCGTTACACCGAAGCACGCAGTAGGCGAAAAAACTAGAGAATGTAAAGGAGAGGGAAAATGTTCGAACTCGTAGACAACATCCCCGCAAGCCCGGTAATCAAAGTTATCGGTGTCGGCGGTGGCGGCGGCAACGCTGTCAACCACATGGTCAAGAGCAACATTGAAGGCGTTGAATTCATCTGCGCCAACACTGATGCCCAAGCGCTGAAAAGCATCGGCGCGCGGACCATCCTGCAACTGGGCACCGGCGTGACCAAAGGTCTCGGCGCTGGCGCCAACCCTGAAGTAGGTCGTCAGGCCGCTCTGGAAGATCGTGAGCGCATTGCCGAAGTCCTGCAGGGCACCAATATGGTGTTCATCACCACGGGCATGGGCGGTGGTACCGGTACCGGTGCTGCGCCAATCATTGCTGAAGTGGCCAAGGAAATGGGCATTCTCACCGTTGCGGTGGTGACTCGTCCGTTCCCGTTCGAAGGTCGCAAGCGCATGCAGATCGCCGACGAAGGCATCCGTCTGCTGTCTGAAAGCGTCGACTCGTTGATCACCATTCCCAACGAGAAGCTGCTGACCATCCTCGGTAAAGACGCAAGCCTCTTGTCGGCTTTCGCCAAGGCCGACGATGTACTGGCCGGTGCTGTTCGCGGTATCTCCGACATCATCAAGCGTCCGGGCATGATCAACGTCGACTTCGCCGACGTGCGTACCGTGATGAGCGAAATGGGCATGGCGATGATGGGCACTGGCTGCGCCAGCGGTCCGAACCGTGCACGTGAGGCCACCGAAGCGGCCATTCGCAACCCGTTGCTCGAAGACGTGAACCTGCAAGGCGCTCGCGGCATCCTGGTGAACATTACTGCCGGTCCGGATCTGTCCCTGGGTGAATACTCCGACGTGGGCAGCATCATCGAGGCGTTCGCTTCCGAGCACGCCATGGTCAAGGTCGGTACCGTTATCGATCCGGACATGCGCGACGAGCTGCACGTGACTGTCGTTGCCACAGGTTTAGGCGCTAAAATCGAGAAGCCGGTGAAGATCATCGACAATACCGTGCACACGTCGATGGCTTCCCAGCCGCAACAACAGACCTCTGTTCGTCAGGAAGCTCCAGCGGTGAACTACCGTGACCTGGACCGTCCGACCGTCATGCGCAACCAGGCTCAGGCCGGTGCTGCGACTGCCGCGAAGATGAATCCGCAAGATGACCTGGACTACCTGGACATCCCGGCATTCCTGCGTCGTCAGGCCGATTGATGAAATGTATCAGGGGTATTAGGGTGATTGGTGTTCAGCAAAGGTCTGGTCTGCTATCATCGCCAGCCTTTGTTGATACCAGTTCGCAATTTGCGCTGAAGCGGCCCATGCCATGATTAAACAACGCACCCTGAAGAATATTATCCGTGCCACAGGTGTCGGCCTGCACTCCGGGGAGAAGGTCTACCTGACCCTCAAGCCAGCGCCCGTCGACACCGGCATTGTGTTTTGTCGCGCCGACCTCGACCCCGTGGTGCAGATTCCTGCCCGCGCGGAAAACGTTGGTGAAACCACTATGTCGACCACGCTCGTTAACGGTGACGTCAAAGTGGACACGGTAGAGCACTTGCTCTCGGCCATGGCAGGCCTGGGCATCGATAACGCCTACGTCGAGCTCTCCGCGTCCGAAGTCCCGATCATGGATGGTAGCGCTGGACCTTTCGTATTCCTGATTCAATCGGCTGGCCTGGAAGAACAGGACGCTGCCAAGAAGTTCATCCGCATCCTGCGTGAAGTGACAGTGGAAGACGGCGACAAGCGCGCCACTTTCGTCCCTTTCGAAGGGTTCAAGGTGAGCTTTGAGATCGATTTCGATCACCCGGTTTTCCGTGACCGCACCCAAAGTGCAAGCGTGGATTTTTCCAGCACTTCGTTTGTAAAAGAAGTCAGCCGCGCCCGTACCTTTGGTTTCATGAGTGACATCGAGTACCTGCGCAAGCACAACCTCGCACTCGGCGGCAGTGTTGAAAACGCTATTGTGGTCGACGCCGATGGCGTACTGAACGAAGACGGCCTTCGCTATGAAGACGAATTCGTGAAGCACAAGATTCTCGATGCAATTGGTGACCTCTACCTGCTGGGCAATAGCCTGATTGGTGAGTTCAAGGGCTTCAAGTCCGGCCACGCACTGAACAACCAGCTGCTGCGCAAGTTGATTGAGCAGACAGATGCCTGGGAAGTCGTGACGTTCGAAGACGCCAGCACTGCACCGATCTCTTACATGCGTCCGGTTGCGGCCGTGTAAGTAAAAACCTCTCTAGTTTTTAAAGGCTGCCTTCGGGTGGCCTTTTTTTATGAAGCAAAAGATCTTTGCTTTAATCCGCACAAACAACCCGATTACGCCCCCCTTCCTTGGCCTGATACAACGCCTTGTCCGCACTGAACAGCAATTGCTCCAGGTTGATATCGCTGCCCGCCGTCCAGGTGGCAATACCGATACTCACGCTCATCGGTCGCTCGCCGGCGTCCACCAGTGGCAGTTTTTGCACCGCCTCGCGGATATGTTCGGCGATCTGCTGCGCGCCTTCACTGCCAGTTTCGGCCAGGACCACTGAAAACTCTTCGCCACCATAGCGAGCCACCAGGTCTGCCGGGCGATGGACATTGGCGCGGATAACCTCGGCCAATGCCCGTAAGGCATCGTCGCCGGCCTGATGCCCGTGCCGATCATTGAAGGCCTTGAAGTGATCGGCATCAATCATCAGCAACGACAACGGCTTGCCGCTGCGCTGCGCACGAAACCATTCATGGCGCAGGGTCTGATCGAGGGATCGACGGTTGGCCACGCCGGTCAAGGCATCGGTGGCCGCCAACTGCGCCAATTCCTGCTCGACATGTTGGCGCAGGCGCAGCTCGCGGCAGAGCAGCCAGGTCAGCCATAACAAACCGATGCACAAAACCCCGGTAGCACCGCTGATCACATAGGCAGTGCGGTTCCAGGTGGCGAACACTTCATCGATGGAAAGGGCCACGATGACGGTCAGCGGCAGGTTGCCGACCCGGGAAAAGGTGTACAGGCGTTGTTGATGGTCGACACTCGACACGCTTTCGAAGGTACCACTGCGCTCCTGCAGCATGCGTACGACGTTGGGGCGGCTGGAGAAGCTTTTGCCGATGGCGTTTTTTTCCCGGTACGGTTTCTGCGCCAGGAGAATCCCGTCATCGTTGATGATGCCCAGCGTACTGCCGGTGCCGATGTCGAGGCTGCTGAACAGCTGGTCGAAATAGCTCATGCGCATCGACGCCACCGCGACCCCCAGAAACTCTCCCGTGGGAGAGGAAATGCGCCGGCTGAAACTGATGCGCCATTCGTCGTTGTCATCGCAGTCGCAGCGCGGTTTGAACGGTCGGCTGATAAACATGCCGGTGCCGCGATTGAAGACATGGGCCAGGAAATAATCGCGGTCAGCGAAGTTGCCCGGTTTCGGCTCGATCAATGATGAGTCGGCCAGCACGTCGCCGTGCTTGTCCAGCAGCAGGATGTCGCCCTTGTAGCGCGCGGTGGTGGAGCGCTCGAACAGCACCAGATGACGGATCTGCGGCGAAACCTGTTTCAGGTCGTCCCGTTGGGCGGCGGCGATCAGACCCTGCAAGGTCAAATCATAGAGCTCGACCGTACGCAGGACATCGGCATCGATCAGTTGCGCAATGGTAGTCGCGCTGCGTGTGGCGGTCTGCTGGGCGTAGGCGTGTTCGCGGATCAGCAGGTAAGTGACGATGCACAGGATCGAGATGACAGTCAGGGTGCTGCCGAGGATCACCATGATCTCGGGTCGCCCGGGCGGGCCTTGAAAATGCGGGGTGCGGCTTGCGGTCATAGGGCTGACGTCTGCTAGAGGGACGTTGTAAGCGTAGTTGCATAAACGTAGCAGCCGAGTGAATCGTTCCTGTTGCTCGAACGATTGATCGATGGCGTGGGCGTCAGTGAGTTTCGTTGCAAAAATTGCAATGAAGGTTGAGTCGCCACTATAAAAAAAGCCGCTGACAGCAGCGGCCTTGAAGACAACTTTTCAAAGGGAAGAGCCGAAGAAAAGTGTCGAGGGAAACGGGAGTGATCGGTGCAGATCAGCTGTCTTTCTCGGCCTGTGGCTGCGCCTGAGTGCTGGATGCTTGCGGGGCCTGGGCGTCTTGCGCAGCCTTGGCGGTCATTTCGATCTGATGCTCTCCGAACGTCGCAGCGCGTGCAGCGTTATGCGCGACGAAAGTCTGCGATTCTTCCGCCATCGCCAAGGGCGACAGGAACAAAGAGGACAAAACGAAAGCGCTGGCAATACCCATACTGTTGGACATCTTTAAAACCTTCTTGCTTGGCAAGTGCTGTTTGGTGCGGGCAAAGATAAGGATATGAGGCGAGGGGAAAAAGAGCGGATTCATGAAAGGACTGTTGCGGTACTAGCAATAGTGGGTTGAGCACACATTTAAGTGCACCTGAATCCAATGTGGGAGCGAGCTTGCTCGCGATAGCATCACCTCGGTTCCGAAGTTGCACCGAGTCGCCTGTATCGCGAGCAAGCTCGCTCCCACAAGGGAATGGGGTTTCAGACGGGCAGATGAATCCCGAAGGTATTCATCCCATGGTCACTGCGCACGAACACATCGCCGCCGTGCATCAACGCTATCGCCTTGACGATGGCCAGCCCCAATCCGTGATTGTGGCCGCTGTTGCTGCGCGAGGCATCGACCCGGTAGAAGCGCTCGAACAGCCGTGGCAGGTGTTCACGGGCAATCGGCGAACCGGGGTTGGCGACGCCGATGCTGACTTGATGCTCCTGGGCTTCGATCCGCACTAGAATCACCTGCCCGGGCGCGGTGTGCTGCACCGCGTTGTTCAGCAGATTGATCAACGCCCGGCGCAGATGAGCGATCTCGATCCGCACTTGTGCGTCACCACTGACCTCAACCCGGACCTGAGCGTCCTCGAGAATGAAATCCAGATACTCCAGGGTCGTGGCCACCTCATCAGCCAGCGAGGTTGAGGTGAGTTTGGTCGCCTTGCTGCCCTGATCGGCGCTGGCGAGGAACAGCATGTCGTTGATGATCGAACGCAGTCGCTCAAGCTCTTCGAGGTTCGATTGCAGCACTTCGAAGTAATGCTCGGCGGAGCGTCCGCGGGTCAACGCGACCTGGGTCTGGCCGATCAGGTTGGTCAGTGGCGAGCGCAGTTCGTGGGCGACGTCGGCGTTGAACGATTCAAGGCGCGAGTAGGCTTGCTCGACCCGTTCCAGGGTCGAGTTGAACGAGCTGACGAATTGATCGAGTTCCGGCGGCAACGGTGACAATCGCAAGCGCCCCGAGCGCAACGGCGGGGCCAGGCGCTGGGCTTCCTGGGACAGTTTGATCAGCGGCTTGAGCCCGATCCGAGCCACCCAGTAACCCAGTGCCGAGGCCAGCAGCACGCCGACAATCGCCAGGCTGATCAGCGCGATCAGCAATTGATGCTGGGTGTGGAAAAACGTCTCGGTATCGATGGCGATCATGAAGCGCAGCGCTGGGCGCTGATCCTTGGCCGGGAATTCGCTGACCAGCACTTTCAGCGGATAGGGGTGATCCGGCAGATGCATGTCGCGGGTGCCCAGCGGCCCTTGGGCAAAGGCGCGGATTTGCGGTGTCAGGTTGCCGTATTCGTAGTGTGGATCGCCGCTGATGATCCAGAAACTGATGCGCTTGTCTTCTTCGCTCAGCAGATTGAGCTTGTTGTTGATCTTCACCCAATGCTCGGGCGTGCCGTAACGACCCACCGTGGATTCGAGCACACTGTAGCGCGCATCCAGTTCGGCTTCCGGCAACAGGCCCAGGCCTTTGTCGACCTGTTGGTACAAAGCCCAGCCGATCAACAGAAAGACCAGAAGCGCCACCAGCGTAAACATCCCGCTTAAACGCAGCGCGATCGAGTTACCGGACACCACGGCTCTCCAGCACATAACCCATGCCACGAATGGTGTGCAGCAGCTTCTCTTCGAACGGCCCGTCGAGCTTGGCCCGCAGGCGTTTGATCGCGACTTCGACGACGTTGGCGTCGCTGTCGAAATTGATGTCCCAGACCATTTCGGCAATGGCGGTTTTCGAGAGGATTTCACCTTGGCGCCGGGCCAGCACACTGAGCAGCGAGAACTCCTTGGCAGTCAGATCCAGCCGTGCGCCACCTCGGGTCGCCTTGCGGCTGATCAAATCTATCCACAGGTCGGCGATGCTCACTTGCACTGGTTCATGACCACCGCTGCGCCGGGTCAGCGCTTGCAGGCGTGCCACCAGTTCAAGGAAGGAAAACGGTTTGCCCAGATAGTCATCGGCGCCTTCACGCAGGCCCTTGATGCGGTCTTCCACACGCTCGCGGGCGGTGAGCATGATCACCGGGGTTTGCTTGCGCGCACGCAGGGCGCGCAACACACCGAAGCCGTCGAGGCCCGGCAGCATCACGTCGAGGACGATCACCGCGTAGTCGCTCTCCAGCGCCAGGTGCAGGCCTTCCACACCATCGCGGGCCATATCCACGGTGAAACCCTGTTCCGTCAGGCCGCGATGCAGATAGTCCGCGGTTTTTTCTTCGTCTTCGATAATCAGAACGCGCATGACCCCGCCTCAGTCTGTGGTCGCCAGCGCCGGATCCGGTGCTGCTTTAGGCCGATGGAATAGCCGCTCCAGCCACAAGTATATGACCGGCGTGGTGAACAGCGTCAGCGCCTGGCTCACCAGCAAGCCGCCGACCACCGCGATCCCCAAGGGCTGGCGCAGTTCGGCGCCGGTGCCGTAACCGAGCATCAGCGGCAGGGCGCCGAGCAGGGCGGCGAGGGTGGTCATGATGATCGGCCGGAAACGCGTGATACAGGCCTTGAAGATCGCTTCCTCAGGCGACAGCCCGCCATTGCGCTGCGCTTCGAGGGCGAAGTCGATCATCAGGATGCCGTTTTTCTTGACGATACCGATCAACAACACCAGCCCGATCAAGGCCATGATCGAAAAGTCCTGGCCGCAAATCCACAGCATGATCACCGCGCCGAGGCCCGCCGAAGGCAAGGTCGAAATGATCGTCAGTGGATGCACGAAACTCTCGTAGAGCACGCCGAGAATGATGTACACCGCCACCAGTGCCGCCAGAATCAGCCACGGCTGGCTGGCCAGCGAACTCTGGAACGCCTGGGCCGCGCCCTGGAAGTTGCCGCTGATGGCGGTCGGCATGCCGATGTCGGCCTTGGCCTGGTTGAGCATGATCACCGCATCGCCCAACGCCACGCCGGGGGCCAGGTTGAACGACAGGTTGGCCGCCGGGAACATGCCGTCATGAGCGATGGACAGCGGGCCGATGGTCGGCGCATCGAACCTGGCCAGGGCCGACAGCGGCACCATTTCCCCGCTCAGGGGCGAGCGCAGGTAGAAGTAATTGAGGCTCTCGGCCTTGCCGCGTTGCTTGGTGTCCAGCTCCAGGATCACGTTGTACTGGTTGACCTGGGTCTGGAATTCATTGATCTGGCGCTGGCCGAAGGCATCGTACAGGGCTTCGTCGACGTCGCTGGCGGTGAGGCCGAAACGTGCGGCGGCGCTGCGGTCGATGCTGATGTGGGTGATGCTGCCGCCCAGTTGCAGGTCGTTGGAAATGTCGCGGAAGGCCGGGTTGGCGCGCAGTTTTTCCGTCAGGCGCTGGGTCCAGGTGCTCAGGGTCGGGCCATCGTTGCTCTTGAGCACATATTGATACTGGGCGCGGCTCGGGCCGGAGCTGAGGTTGATGTCCTGGCCGGCGCGCAGGTACAGGACGATACCCGGCACTTTCATCAGTTGCGGACGAATCCGGTCGATGAACTGGCTGGCGGAGACATCGCGGTCGCTGCGTTTTTTCAGGGTGATCCAGAAGCGGCCGTTGGCGATGGTCTGGTTGCTGCCCGAGACACCGACGGAATGTGAAAACGTTTCGACTGCGGGATCGGCAGCGACGATTTCGGCCATCGCCAGGTGTTTTTTCACCATGTCGCCGTAGGAAATGTCAGCAGCGGCTTCGGTGGTGCCGAGGACGAAACCGGTGTCCTGGATCGGGAAGAAACCTTTAGGGATAAATATGTAACCGGCGACCGCCAACCCCAGCGACAGGCCGAACACGCCGATCATCAACTTCTGGTGGGCGAGGGCACGACGCAAGCCTTTTTCGTACCACGCCAACAGGCGCTCACCGAAACCCGGTTTGTCGTGGGCATGATGCACTGGCGCGCGCATGAACAGTGCAGCGAGGGTCGGTGCCAACGTCAGCGAAACCACCACTGAAATCATGATGGTGGAAGTGGCGGTCAGGGCGAACTCCTTGAACAGTCGCCCGACCACGCCGCCCATGAACAGCAGCGGAATGAACGCTGCCACCAGCGAGAAGCTGATCGAAATCACGGTAAATCCGATCTCGCCAGCGCCTTTGATCGCGGCCTCGCGCATGCCTTCGCCGGCCTCGAGATGGCGGTGAATGTTCTCCACCACCACGATCGCATCATCGACCACGAACCCCACGGCGACCACAATCGCTACCAGCGTGAGGTTGTTCAGGCTGAAGCCCATCACATACATCAGCGCAAAACTGGCGATCAGTGACACGCCGAGCACTGCCGACACGATCAGTGTGGCCGACAGTTGGCGCAGGAACAGTGCCATTACCGCCACCACCAACATGATTGCAATCAGCAGGGTGATTTCCACTTCATGCAGCGAGGCACGGATGGTCTGGGTGCGGTCGATCAGCGTCTTGACCTGCACCGAGGCGGGGAGCATCGCTTCCAGTGCCGGCAAGGCGGCCTGGATGCGGTCCACGGTCTCGACGATGTTGGCGCCAGGCTGGCGGAAGATCACCAGGTTGACCCCCGGTTGCGAGCCCGCCCAAGCCTGGATGTAGGCATCTTCCGAACCGTTGACGACTTTGGCGACATCGCGCAGATGAACCGGTGCACCGTCCTTGTAGGAAACAATCAGCTGGCTGTAGTCCTCCGGGTGAAACAACTGGTCGTTGGTGGACAGGGTCGAGATGCTCGACTCCCCGTACAGCGCACCCTTGGCCAGGTTGAGGCTGGTCTGCTGGATCGCCAGGCGGATGTCGGCGAGGGTCAGGCCGATGGCCGCGAGCTTGTCCGCCGAAACCTGGACGCGGATCGCCGGACGCTGCTGACCGGTGATGACGACCTGGCCTACACCGTCGACCTGACTGAGCTGACGGGACAACAGGGTTTCCGTCAGGTCACTGAGCTCCGGGCCGGGCATCAGCGAGGAGTTGACGCTGAGGATCAGCACCGGGCTGTCCGCGGGGTTGACCTTGCGCCAGGTCGGCAGGTTCGGCATGTCCTTGGGCAGCTTGCCCGCGGCAGTATTGATCGCCGCCTGCACTTCCTGGGCGGCGGTGTCGATGCTTTTGTCGAGGGTGAATTGCAGGGTCAGGTTGGTCGAGCCCAGTGCACTGCTCGAGGTCATCTGGGTTACGCCGGGAATGGCACTGAATTGCACTTCAAGGGGCGTGGCCACCGAGGAAGCCATGGTTTCCGGGCTGGCGCCGGGAAGTTGCGCGGCCACCTGGATGGTCGGGAATTCTGCCTCCGGCAACGGCGCTACCGGCAGGCGCGGAAACGCTATGACACCCAGCAGCACCAGGGCGAACGTCAGCAGGACCGTGGCCACCGGGTGGTCGATGCACCAGGCTGAAACCGAACCATGGCCCTTCATTGCGCCGCCTCCGATCGCACCACTTGCGGCGGCTCGGTCAGCACTTGCACGGTAGCGCCGGGCTTGAGCCGCGACTGACCATCGCTGACCAGTACATCACCCGGTTTCACACCCTTGATGATGTCCTGGCCGCTGCCTTGATAGACCATCTGCACCTGCACGGCTTCGACCTTGTCGCCATTGACCCGGTACACGAAGTGCTGGTCGAGGCCGCGTTGTACGACTGTCGGCGGCACCACCAGCGCATCTTTATCCAGGGCTGTCTGAATCTTTATCGTCACCAGCAGGCCCGGCCAGAGCTTCTGTGCGTCGTTGTCGAATTCGGCCTTGGCGCGGATGGTGCCGGTGTTGGCGTTGATCTGGTTGTCGATCAGGGTCAGGTGACCTTCGCCGAGCAGGTTGCCGGTTTCGCCGTCGGTGTCGGCACCGATGTAGGCCTTTACCTGAGTGTGTTGCGGGTCGTTGATCAGGCCTTGCAGGGTCGGCAGCATTTGCTGCGGCAGGGAGAACTCCACGGCGATCGGGTCGATCTGGGTCACAGTGAACAGGCCCTTGGTGTCGGTCATGCGCAGGAAGTTGCCTTCGTCCACCGTGCGAATACCGACACGGCCGCTGACCGGTGAGCGAATTTGTGTGTAGGAAAGCTGTACCTCGGCGGAATCAATCGAGGCCTGGTTGCCTTGGGCGGTGGCCTTGAGTTGGTTGACCAGGGCTTGTTGCTGGTCGTAGGTCTGCTTGGACACGCCGTCGTCGACACTCAGCAGCTTGTAGCGCTTGAGGTTGACTTGCGCCACTTGCAGTTGCGCCTGGCTTTCGCCCAGTTGTGCCCGGGCCTGGTCGAGACTGGCGCGGATCGACCGGTCGTCGATGGTGGCCAGCAGGTCGTCTTTTTTCACCAGTTGGCCTTCCTTGACCATGATTTTGGTGAGAATGCCGTCGATTTGCGGGCGGACTACGACGCTGTGCAGGGACAGCACAGAGCCGATGCCGCTGACGTAGCGCGGCACGTCTTTTTCGGCGACGGCGACCACGCGCACGGGGATGGCGGTGGGGGTGGCGAGTTTGGCCTTGGCCGGTTTGTTGGCGTACCACAGGCCCAGCGCTGCCAGGACGATCAGAAGGGCGACGAGCAGGGCGGATTTTTTCTGGATTCGCATGCGAGTGGGGCGCCGGGGCTGGGTAGACGGTTGGTATTTTCCTTTATAAACCTGTTTGCCGGTCAGGAGGGTGACGGCTAACTGACGGCGCTGTCAGTTTGGGGTTTGGCCTGGTCTTGGCGGCCTCTGGGCCGACCAGGTTGTTGGTTGACCGAGTACATATCCGTTTCTCCGGTAATGGCGGCTTATGGTCCGCCCATCCATGCCGGGTTGCCCACTACGCAGAACCTCCGCTCGGCCTCTCGAAGGGGGCGTACAGATCAAGATCAAGAGCTGCAGGCGAGCTGACACCCGGCCTGGTAGGAGCTGCCGAAGGCTGCGATCTTTTGATCTTGAAATCAAAAGATCGCAGCCTCGTTTCACTCGACAGCCCCTACGTGGGACCTGTCAATTCGCCACCCGAACCCCACCCAGACTCCCGCTCAATTCATACGCCGCCAGTTCCGCCTGATGCGCCGCCAGCAATTCCGGCAACGATCCGCGCAAGTACTCGACCCAGGTCTTGATCTTCGCATCCAGGTACTGGCGCGACGGGTAGATGGCGTACAGGTTCAGTTCCTGCGAGCGGTATTTGGGCATCATGCGTACCAGCGTGCCGTTGCGCAGGCCTTCTATCGCGGCGTACAGCGGCAGGACGCCAACGCCCATGCCGCTGATGATCGCGGATTTCATCGCGTCGGCGGAGTTCACCAGGAAGGGTGAGCTGTTGATGGTGACCATTTCCTGGCCGTCAGGACCGTCGAAGGCCCATTTTTCCAGCGGAATCACCGGGCTGACCAGGCGCAGGCAGGCGTGGTTGAGCAGGTCGCTGGGTTTTTGTGCGCAGCCGTTGGCTTTGACGTAGGCCGGCGAGGCGCAAACGATGCTGTAGGTGATGCCCAGGCGTTGGGAGACGAAACCCGAATCCGGTAGTTCGCTGGCGAGGACGATGGACACGTCGTAGCCTTCGTCGAGCAGGTCCGGCACGCGGTTGGCCATGGTCAGGTCGAAAGTCACGTCCGGGTGGGTCTTGCGGTAGCGGGCGATGGCGTCGATCACGAAGTGCTGGCCGATGCCGGTCATGGTGTGCACTTTCAGTTGCCCGGCCGGGCGTGCGTGGGCGTCGCTGGCCTCGGCTTCGGCTTCTTCGACGTAGGCCAGGATCTGTTCGCAGCGCAACAGGTAGCGCTTGCCGGCTTCGGTCAGGGCGATACGGCGGGTCGTTCGGTTGAGCAGACGGGTTTGCAGGTGGGCTTCCAGGTTGGAGACCGCGCGCGAGACGTTGGCCGTGGTGGTGTCCAGTTGTACGGCGGCGGCGGTGAAGCTGCCGGCTTCGGCCACGTAACTGAAGGCGCGCATGTTTTGCAAAGTGTCCATGGGGTGCTCTCTCGTCGAATGACAAATTGTGACACGAAGTTTCTGTTTATTTACAGGCGACTAAGGATCTACCTACGGATTATCTCGTTAACGGTAACAAAGATTCACAGGAATCCCAGCTTATCGCCCTTCCGGCCGCCCCATAGAATTGCGCTCACCTCAAGAACACCCCACCTCAGGAAATCGCAGCAGTGCCGCGTCGCATCAGCAGAGCGCTTCAGCCGCTCAGTGTTTTGGCTTTAACCCTGGCAATCAGCGGCTGCATCGGAACCGGAGGTATTGCCCCGCAGGGCAAGGCGCTGGAGGCCAATTCACTGGCCACCGACGAAGCGATCCACAGCGCCGCGCAGGATGCGCACTGGCCCACCGCGCATTGGTGGCAAGCCTATGGCGACCCGCAACTGAATCGCTGGATCGACCTCGCCCTGCAAGGCAGCCCGACCCTGGCCATGGCCGCCGCCCGGGTACGCCAAGCCAAGTCCATGGCCGGCGTGGCCGAAGCGGCCGAGTCGCTGCAGATCAATGGCGAGTCCACCCTCAAACGCCACAACTGGCCGACCGACCAGTTCTACGGCCCCGGCGAGCTGGCCAACAGCACCACCTGGGACAATAACGCGGCGTTGGGTTTCAGTTATGCCCTCGACCTCTGGGGCCGCGAAAGCAATGCCACCGAGCGCGCCCTGGACATGGCGCACATGAGCGTCGCCGAAGCGCGCCAGGCCCAGCTCGAATTGCAGGACAACATCGTACGGGTCTACATCGAGTTGTCGTTGCATTACGCCCAGCGGGACATCGTCGAGGCGACCTTGAAGCAGCAACAGCAGATCCTTGAGCTGGCGCAAAAACGCCTGAGCGGGGGTATCGGCACTCATTTCGAGGTCAGTCAGGCCGAGACGCCGCTGCCGGAAACCCATCGCCAGATCGACGCCCTCGACGAAGAAATCGCCTTGAGCCGCAACCAGCTCGCCGCCCTCGCCGGCAAGGGCCCGGGGGAGGGCGCGCAGTTGCAGCGGCCAACGCTGTCACTGGGTGCGCCGCTGAAACTGCCGTCGTCGCTGCCGGCGCAATTGCTCGGCCAACGCCCGGATGTGGTCGCCAGTCGCTGGCAAGTGGCGGCGCAGGCGCGGGGCATCGATGTCGCTCATGCCGGTTTCTACCCGAACGTCGACCTGGTCGGCAGCCTCGGCTACATGGCAACCGGCGGTGGGGCAATGGAGTTCTTGACCGGCAAGAAACTCAACTACAGCGTGGGGCCGGCGATTTCGTTGCCGATCTTCGATGGTGGGCGATTGCGTGCGGAGTTGGGTGAAGCCTCGGCGGGTTATGACATAGCCGTGGCGAAGTACAACCAGACCCTGGTCAACGCGCTGAAAAACATTTCCGACCAATTGATCCGTCGCGAGTCCATGGACAAGCAGCAGGCTTTCGCCGCCGAATCGGTGGCCACTGCGCAGAAGACCTACGACATCGCGATGATCGCCTATCAGCGTGGCCTGACCGACTACCTCAACGTGCTCAACGCCCAGACCCTGCTGTTCAAGCAGCAGCAAGTGCAGCAGCAGGTTCAGGCGGCGCGGTTGAGTGCTCATGCAGAGCTGGTGACGGCGTTGGGCGGCGGTCTGGGGGCGGGCAACGATGTGCCGAAAGACAGCCAGACAGCAGCACCGAAAACCCCGAGCCTTTTGCGTTGAACACAAAACCTGTGGGAGCGAGCTTGCTCGCGATGAGGGCGGCACATCCAACATTGATGCCGGCTGATACTCCGCTATCGCGAGCAAGCTCGCTCCCACAGGTTCCGGGTTTCACTGGAATTTATTGAGCAGGATTTGATGACTCCCTTGCCCGCACCCTTGCGCTGGCTGTACTCCCTGGAATGGCGCCGGGGTTTCTTCGACTGGGCACGCAGCGACGGCGTGACCTGGGTCTACATCTTCAAGGTGCTGTTCGCCGCGTTCCTGACGCTGTGGCTGGCCATGCGCCTGGAGCTGCCGCAACCGCGCACGGCGATGATCACCGTGTTCATCGTCATGCAGCCGCAAAGCGGCCAGGTGTTCGCCAAGAGTTTCTATCGTTTCCTCGGCACCTTGGCCGGGTCGGCGGTGATGGTCGCGCTGATCGCCCTGTTTGCGCAGAACACAGAATTGTTCCTCGGTTCGCTGGCGATCTGGGTCGGCATCTGCACGGCCGGCGCCGCCCGCTGCCGCAACTTCCGCGCCTACGGTTTCGTACTCGCAGGATACACCGCCGCGATGGTCGGCTTGCCCGCATTGGCCCATCCGGAGGGTGCGTTCATGGCGGCGGTCTGGCGGGTGCTGGAAATCTCGTTGGGCATTCTCTGTTCGACCCTGATCAGTGCCGCCATCCTGCCGCAATCGGCGAGCGCGGCGATGCGCAATGCCTTGTATCAGCGCTTTGGCGTGTTCGCCCTGTTCGTCACCGACGGCTTGCGCGGTCGCAGTCAGCGCGACGCGTTCGAGGCCGGCAACGTGCGTTTCATCGCCGAAGCGGTGGGCCTGGAAGGCTTGCGCAGCGTCACTGTGTTTGAAGACCCGCACATGCGTCGACGCAATGGCCGGCTCAGTCGCCTGAACAGCGAGTTCATGGGCATCACCACGCGCTTCAACGCCTTGCACCAGTTGCTCGAACGCTTGCGCAACAGCGCGGCGGACCAGGTGGCGGCGGCGATCAAACCGGGTTTGCAGGACCTCGCCGAATTGCTCGACGGCTTCAGCGGTCGTGCCCTGACCAGCGCCGATGCGGCGCGTCTGGTCGCGGTGCTGACCGCATACAAAGAAGGTTTGCCGGCGCGGGTACGCTGTCTGCGGGCGACGTTCCAGCAGCACAATCCGAGCGATGCTGAACAACTGGATTTCCACACCGCGTACGAGCTGCTCTATCGCTTCGTCGACGACCTGCACGGTTATGCGCAGACCCACGCCTCCCTGGCCGATCACAGTCACGAGCGGGAGCGCTGGGACGAGCCGTTCACCCCGCAAACCAACTGGATGGCCGCGGCGGCATCGGGGATTCGCGCAGCGTTCATCCTGGTGGTTTTGGGCAGCTACTGGGTGGCAACCGCCTGGCCGAGCGGCGCGACCATGACCCTGATCGCTGCTGCAACCGTGGGCTTGTCCGCCGCCACCCCGAACCCGAAACGCATGGCCTTTCAGATGGCGTGCGGGACATTGCTCGGGGCGCTGATCGGCTTCGTCGAGATGTTTTTCATTTTCCCGTGGATCGACGGATTTCCATTGTTGTGCGTGATGCTCGCACCGGTGATCGTATTGGGCTCATTCCTGACCTCGCGGCCGCAATACGTCGGCGTCGGCCTGGGCTTGCTGATCTTCTTCAGCACCGGTTCGGTGCCGGACAACCTCACGGTCTACAACCCCTACACCTTCATCAACGACTACATCGCCATGGTGCTGGGCATGCTGGTGTGCGCAGCGGCCGGGGCGATCATTCTGCCGCCCAACAGCCGCTGGTTGTGGCGTCGGCTGGAGCAGGACCTGCGCGGTCAGGTGGTGTACGCCATCAGCGGCAAGCTCAAGGGGCTGGCGTCGAGTTTCGAAAGCCGCACCCGCGATCTGGTGCATCAGGCCTACGGCTTCGCGGCGGGGCAACCGCAAGTGCAGCGCGAATTGCTGCGCTGGATGTTCGTGGTGCTGGAAGTCGGTCACGCGATCATCGAATTGCGCAAGGAACAGGCGATTCTGCCGGTGCATCCGGCCTATGCCGAATCCCAGCCATGGCGCCAGGCGATCCGGGTGATGGGGCGTGCACTGGTGCGGCTGTTCCTGCAACCGAACAGCAGCAACCTCGAACGCGCTCTGGTCGCAGTCGATCACGCCATCAGCCGTGTGCAGTCCACCGACGAACCCTTCGCCCCACACTTCGATACCTCGGCGTTGCGCCGGGTGAAGAGCTACCTGCACTTCATCCGCACCTCGCTGCTCGACCCGCAATCACCGCTTGCGGCCTTCGCAAACAGCCAGCCTCAAGGACTTGAACATGCCTCGTGAAATCGCCTTCCACGGCGTGTACATGCCGACCATGACCCTGATGTTTTTCATCGCGGCGGCGCTTGCCTGGGCGCTGGACCGGTTCCTGTCCGGGTTCGACCTGTACCGTTTTTTCTGGCACCCGGCGTTACTGCGCCTGAGTCTGTTTACCTGTCTGTTCGGCGCGTTGGCGCTGACTGTCTACCGTTGACTCTCTATCACTGACTCTCTATCTCTGAAGAATGCCCCGATGAAAAAGTTTTTCAGCCTGCTCGCGACCTTGCTGGTGCTGGCCCTCGCGCTGTGGATCGGCCGCTCCTTGTGGGAGCACTACATGAACACGCCGTGGACCCGTGACGGCCGCGTGCGCGCCGACATCATCAACGTCGCCGCCGACGTTACCGGCGAAGTGGTGGACGTGCCGGTGCGCGACAACCAACTGGTG
This sequence comes from Pseudomonas sp. 05L36, assembly GCF_056398125.1. NCBI lineage: Bacteria > Pseudomonadati > Pseudomonadota > Gammaproteobacteria > Pseudomonadales > Pseudomonadaceae > Pseudomonas > Pseudomonas sp. 05L36. The sequence goes on from NZ_JBFTOU010000013.1 coordinate 116,717, forward strand.
AAGAAGGGCGATTTGCTGATGCAGATCGACCCCGAGCACTACCGCCTTGCGGTGAAACAGGCACAGAGTCTGGTGGCATCGCGCAAGGCGACCTGGGAGATGCGCAAGGTCAACGCTCATCGTCGCGCCGATATGGACAACCTGGTGATCTCCCGGGAAAACCGTGACGACGCCAGCAACCTCGCCGACTCGGCCCTGGCCGATTACCAGCAGGCCCAGGCGCAACTGGAAGCCGCCGAACTCAACCTCAAGCGCACTGAAGTGCGTGCGGCGGTGGATGGCTACGTCACCAACCTCAATGTGCATCGCGGCGACTACGCGCGCATCGGCGAGGCGAAAATGGCCGTGGTCGACATGAACTCGTTCTGGGTCTACGGCTTCTTCGAAGAAACCAAGCTGCCCCATGTGCGCGTGGGTGATAAGGCCGACATGCAACTGATGAGCGGCGAAGTACTCAAGGGCCACGTGGAAAGCATCTCGCGTGGCATCTACGACCGCGACAACCCGGAGAGCCACGAGTTGATCGCCGATGTAAACCCGACCTTCAACTGGGTTCGCCTGGCGCAACGGGTGCCGGTGCGCATCCACATCGATGAAGTGCCGGAAGGGGTGCTGTTGGCGGCGGGGATCACGTGCACGGTGGTGGTGAAGCAGGACAATGGTGTATGACAGGTAGACCGGTTCGGTCTCGCAGGCATAAAACAGAGGTTCACTCCTTGCAAAACGTCTCATGCAGATGCCGCCAGATCACCCGGCCATCGGCGTGTTTTTCAAACACCACCGTGGAGCGACGATCCGAGTGCAGTCCGGTCGCATCGGTCTGTTGTTCGCGGTAACTCACGGTCGCGCCGCCGTCGTACAACGCAATGCCACGCAACTCACTGAGCTCGATGCGGAACCCGAGTTTCTTGCCGCCCGCCAGCGTGAACAATTCGTTCAGTGCGTCAAAATCCAGCACCCGACCGAGCGGCGAGACCATGGAGAACTGCGGCGAAAAACGTGTCAGCAGTTTTTCGAGTTCGGACGCGTCGCGCTCCTCGGCCAGCCATTGTTCGATGGCCACGTGGGCCTGGATCACTTCGTCGAAGTATTCGGTGTAGTCGGTCATGCTAGCGTTTCCTGAAGTATTGCAGTGTTTGTGCTGGCGTCATCGCGAGCAAGCTCGCTCCCACAGGGTTCTGCTGGATGGCATAGATAGTATTCACACCAAAAATCCTTGTGGGAGCGAGCTTGCTCGCGATTGCAGGCGACTCGGTGTCAGAGTTGTCCACGCAGTCCGAACCGCTTCATCAACCCCGATTCCAGCAGCCCCTTGGGCAACAAACCCGCCAGCAGCGGCAACGCGCGACTGCCATTGCCCAGGCGAATCAGTCGTGGTGGCTTGCCCTGCTGCACAGCCTTGAGCAACCCGGCAGCAAACTCACTGGCCGGGGTCGGGTTGTCCTGAGAGGCTTTGGCCCGGGCGCGTATGCCTTCGCGCAGCGGAAACCATGGCGATTGCTCACTGATCAGTTGCTCGGCTTCGTGCCCGGCATTCCTGGCGAAACTGGAAGCGATGGCCCCCGGCTGGACTTCCATCACTCGCACGCCGAACGGCGCCAGTTCCATGCGCAAGGCATCGCTCAAGGCATGCACGGCGGCTTTCGAGGCGCAGTAGGCGCCGGCGAATGGCGTGACCAACACACCCGAAACGCTGCCGATATTCACGACCAATCCTTTGGTCCGGCGCAGCACAGGAAACATCGCGCGAGTGACGCCAACGACAGCGAACACATTAGTTTCGAACTGGCGCTGCATGGCCGGTACGCCGCCATCGAGCAGTGGTCCCATGGCACCATAACCCGCGTTGTTGATCAGCACGTCGAGACCACCGCGCTCCTGGTTGATGCGGTCGCTCAACTGCTCAAGGGCAACACCGTCGTTTACGTCAAGTTGCACGGCGGTAAATCCGGCAGCGCTCAGCATGGCGACATCTTCGACCTTGCGCGCACTGGCCCAGACTTCATAACCAGCGCCCTTGAACGCATCGGCAAGGGCACGGCCGATGCCACTGGAACAACCGGTAATCAACGCAACGGGCATGGCGCATTCCTTGTGCAAAAAGTGGGGGAGGGATCAGTCGGAAAAACTACCCTGCAACCGCTCGGCGCGAAACTCCAGGGTTTCCGGACGGTAGCCAGGACGCAATGGCGGCAGCGGCAAGCAATCTTCCCAGTTGCCACCGGCCTGCAATTCGCCGGGGCCACGATAGCGCGGGGCGGTGTATTGATTGTCGGCCAGGTTCACCGTATCGCCCGGTGCATAAGCCGCGACTCGCCAGCGCAGCTCAGTCAGCGGCACGTCATTGCCGTTGTTCAGGGTCAATTGCAGTGGGCGATCGGCGGGACATTGCTGCGGCGCGTAGCTGATGCGCAACTCCAGGCGTTGCAGTTGCTTGAGTTCGCGGTGGTCCATCCAGATGACCCAGGTCGCGACGATGCCCAGCCCAGCGGCAGCCGCCAGTGATACGGGCAAGGCCTTGGCCGGATAGCGCAGCAACAGGACCAGCCAGGTGATAACCAGCAGGACGCCGATGAACATGACATGAAATCTCGGGAATAGAGAGGTCATCCTACCTAAGCGAAGGTGGGGTTGGCGATGGGCGATTCGGTGGTGTGCTGCCTGGCCTCATCGCGAGCTTGCTCGCGATGAGGCCAGGCAAGGCAATACAAAACCCAGTGCAAAAAAAGCCCCCGCCCAGCCTGCTGCGGATAGGGAACGCAGTAGGCTGGACGAGGGCTTCTTGTTTTACTGAACGTTACTGCGCGATAGTCTTCACCGCAACCCCACGCTCAATCGGCGTCGAGCGCCCGTAGATATCCTCAAACCGCTCGATATCGTCCTCACCCAGATAGCTCCCCGACTGCACCTCGATGATCTCCAACGGAATCTTCCCCGGGTTACGCAGGCGATGCACCGAAGCGATCGGAATGTAGGTCGACTGGTTCTCGGTCAGCAGGAACACGTTCTCGTCACAGGTCACCTCGGCGGTGCCGCTGACGACGATCCAGTGTTCGGCGCGGTGGTGGTGCATCTGCAGCGACAGGCAAGCGCCCGGTTTGACCGAGATGTGCTTGACCTGGAAGCGCCCGCCCATGTCCACCGAGTCGTAGGAGCCCCACGGACGGTAGACCTCGCAGTGGTTCTGGGTTTCGCTGCGGCCTTGTTCGTTGAGGGTGTTGACCATCTGTTTCACGCCTTGGACCTTGTCCTTGTGGGCGATCATCATGGCGTCCTTGGTTTCGACCACGACGATGTTTTCCAGGCCGATCACCGACACCAGTTTGCCGTTGCCGTGGATCATGCAGTTTTTGCTGTCCTGGATCACCACGTCGCCTTTGGTGACGTTGCCGTTGGCGTCTTTTTTATTGACTTCCCACAACGACGACCAGCAGCCGACATCGCTCCAGCCAGCGGTCAGCGGCACGACGCAGGCGCGTTGGGTTTTTTCCATCACCGAGTAGTCGATGGAATTGTCCGGGCAGCAAGCGAAGGTGGCTTCGTCGAAGGTGATGGTGTCGGCATCCTGATGGCTGCGTTCCAGGGTCAGCAGGCAGGTGTCGTAGATGTCCGGATCGTGCTTCTTCAGCTCTTCGAGGAAGCGGCTGGCGCGGAACAGGAACATGCCGCTGTTCCAGAAGTAACCGCCGGACTGGACGAACTCGGTGGCGCGCTTCACGTCAGGTTTTTCGACGAAGTGCGAGACGCGGCTGACGCCTTCAGGCAGCAGCGAGTCGTTGGTCGACTTGATGTAGCCATAACCGGTTTCCGGCTTGGTGGCCGGCACGCCGAACAGCACCATTTCACCGTTTTCGGCGGCGACGGTGGCCAGGGCCAGGGCGCGTTGCAGGGCCTTCTGGTCTTCCAGCACGTGGTCGGCCGGCAGTACCAGCATCAGCTCGTCGCGACCTTCACTGACCAGCATCATCGCAGTCAGGGCCACGGCCGGCGCGGTGTTGCGACCGAACGGTTCCATCAGGATGCGTTGGGTTTCCAGTTTGCGCGCCGCTAATTGCTCGTTGACGATGAAGCGGTGGTCCTTGTTGCAGACCACGATTGGCGAGTCCATCCCTTCGAACACCAGGCGTTCCAGGGTTTGCTGGAACAGGGTGTGTTCGCCGGTCAGGGCCAGGAACTGTTTAGGGAATTGTTTGCGGGAAAGCGGCCAAAGACGTGAGCCACTACCACCTGACAAGATCACCGGAATCATGTTGTTACTCCTTGAATATCGATTGGTTAGAGCTACTGCGTTCTGTCGTTTCACTCTTGTTTTTGTTCCGTGTCCGGGCTGGCCTTTGTAGGAGCGAGCTTGCTCGCGATGGAGGCTAACGATGATGTTGGGCACCAGAAGAAACGCGGTGCCCTTGAGTTCATCGCGAGCAAGCTCGCTCCTACGGGGGGCATGGGTCAGTCCGGAAAATTGTTAGCGCGTCGACACCGGGCGTTTCACCCAGACCGGCGACAGGCTGCTGCCGCTGCCGGTGACGTACAGCACCGCGGCTTCACCGCGTTCCAGGGCGACCGGTTTTACGTCGCCGACTTTGGTTGCGCCGTCATACAGCGCCAGGCTGACCTTCACCGGGTTGATTTCACGTTCGCCACGGCCTTTGGCTGCCACGTTCGGGACCACGTCGGTCTTGCCATCTGCGGTCTTCAGGGTCAGCGCCTTGTCGCTGAGGTTTTGCATGCGTACCAGGGACTTCTGCTTGTTCTTGAACGGCGGCTCTTCGATCAGTTGCGGTGCGCCGCTGGCGTTGTTGACCAGGGTGTAATAGTGGTCGCCGGCCAATTTCACCGGCAGGCTCTGGCTACCGACCTTGGCGCTGTAGTCGCCGCCCGGCATGAAGCTGAAGTCACTGCTGGACAGTGGCGCGACGTCGCTCAGGTTGGTGCTGCCGACGGTGGCGCTGACTTCGGCGTTGCTGGCGTTGTAGATGCGCACGAAGGTCGAGCCTTTCGGTGCGGTCGGGCCGTACAGGGCGGCGTCGCCACCGGCGAAAGCCTGTACCGACAGCACGCTGAGGCCGGCAACCAGGGCAAAGCTTTTAGCGAGACGACGAGGAGTTGTAGTGAAAGTCATGGTGTACCTCTCTTTCAGTTTTGCGCCCGGTCGGGCGTCTCGGATTTGTTGATGTTGGCTACGTTTTGTTGGCGGGCGCCGGCTTGTTTAAGCTCTGCGACCCACTGCGGGTCGGCGTCGCCGATTTCGTTGTTCACGGGCAGATATCGTTCAGGGAACTCCCAGATCAGCACCTGTGGCGGGCTGTTCTTGAAGGCATCGCTTTTCAGGTAGCTGAGCATCGGCAGAATCGGGCCGTGGCCGTCTTCGGCGTAATTGACCACGTCGCTGTGCAGCGCCTGCTTGAGCGCGCCGACGAAGTTCCAGTTGGGGTTGGCGCTGTAGCTGGTGCCGATCAGGGCCACCGGCACTTCGGTGTTGGCGAACAGCGCGTCGTCGCCGGCGGGCTGATCTTCTGCCGCGACCGTATTGCGCTTCTGCAAGGTTTCTTGCTTGGGCATCAGGTTTTCGAACAGCGGGTCCAGTGGCAGGAACAGACGCAGGTCGCCCTTGTGCGTAATGGTCTCCGCAGGTTCGGTGACGAAACGCTGCGGCTCGCCGCTCAGCGGGTACTTGTCGGCGATGGTTTTGGCCAGACGGATGGCGGCGATCTCGGCGCCTTGCGGCGTCCAGTGGGTGTCGGTGCGCAGGAACACTTGCTGGCCATCCTGTTTGGCCTGTTGCAGCGGGCCGAGCAGGTCAGGGGCCGGAATCCGGTCGGCGGCCAGGCGCTGGTGGAAGTCCTTGTAGAGGTTGGCGTGGATGCTCGCCGGTTTCACTTCACCGAGGTGTTCCGGATACAGGCGCACCTTGGCCGGCACCACCGCCATCACCAGTTGCACGCCTTTCTCTTTCAGTGTCTGGCGCACGCCTTCGACCAGCGCGTAGTTGCCTTGCAGGTTCAACTCTTCGTTGACCACCGGGTGGAATTCTTCATCGCTGTACAACCACTGGTCGCGACCGAGCACCACGCCCGGACGACCTTCGTTGAACAGTTTGAAGTCCAGCGCGGCCCAGAGGTTGGTGCCCAGGCGCTTGATCGGGAACTCGTCGTCGTAGTGGGTTTCCACGGCCTTGGTCCAGCGACCGTTGAGCACCGTCGCATCGGCGTTGGTGCTGAAGCCGAAGAAGCTGCGCACCGACCACAGACCCAGCACCAGCAGGGTCACCAGGAACAGCGCGATGTAGAAGATGCGTAATGAGCGGGTCATGGTCAGATCCCTCAGAACTGGAAGTAAAGGAACGGCGAGAAGCTTTGCGCCGAGAGTTTGAGAATCGAGGCGATGAACAGCAGCAGCACCAGCGCACGCATCACGTAGCGCGACCAGTCAGCGGTCCAGTAGGCCGGTTGCACCTGGGCTTCGACGCCGACGGTGTAGCCTGGCTGGTGGATGTTTGCCGGGTTATCCCCAGGCACGGCCTTGATCGTTCCCGGTGTCGCAGCGGCCGGGCCGTCGGCGTCGACGTTCACTGCAGGCTTGGTCTTCAGCGGAGGCTGATTGGTGTAGAAATCCCGCAGGCCGAAGAACGCCAGGGTCACGTAAGCCACGATCAGCGTTGCCACTTGCAGGCCGGTGAGGCTGGCCTGGTTGAGTTCCGACAGCGACCAGTCACCGAAGCTGAACATCGCGCCGTACATGCGCCCGGCGACGTGCAGGTTTTCCGCGCGGAAGATCACCCAGCCCATCACCACCAGCAGGAAGGTCATCACCCAGCGGATCGGGTTGAAGCTGCGTGGAGAAGTATTCAGGCCGATGGCTTTTTCAATCGCCAGCCACATGCCGTGCCACGCACCCCAGACGATGTAGGTGATGTTCGCGCCGTGCCACAGACCACCGAGCAGCATGGTCAGGAACAGGTTGCGATAGGTCATCAGCGTACCTTTGCGGTTGCCGCCGAGGGTGATGTACAGGTAGTCACGCAGCCAGGTCGACAGGCTGATGTGCCAGCGCCGCCAGAACTCGGTGATCGACTGGCTGACGTAAGGCTGCTTGAAGTTTTCCATGAAGCGAAAACCCATCATCAAGCCCAGGCCGATGGCCATGTCGCTGTAACCGGAGAAGTCGAAATACAGCTGCGCGGTGTACGCCAGCGCGCCGAGCCAGGCATCGCCCGTGGTCGGATTTTGCAGGGCGAAGCAGTGGTCGGCCACCACCGCCAGGGTATCGGCGATGAAGACTTTCTTGATGAAACCCTGCATGAACCGCGTGCAGCCCTCGGAGAACTTGTCGAGGGTGTGGGTGCGGTTGTTGAACTGGTCGGCCAGGTCGCGGAAACGCAACACGGGGCCGGCGATCAGGTGCGGGAAGATCGCCACGAACGCCGCGAAGTCGATCAGGTTGCGGGTCGCCGGGGTGTCGCCACGGTAGACGTCGATGATGTAGCTGATGGACTCGAAGATGTAGAACGAGATCCCGATCGGCAACAGCACGTGGGTCAGGATGAATGGCGAAAGACCCACCGACGTCATCATCGCGTTGATGCTGTCGACGCCGAAGTTGGCGTACTTGAAGTAGCCGAGGATGCACAGGTCGACGGCCACGCCGAGCAGCAGCCAGCGCTGCGCCGGTTTGGTCCTGACCCCGGCGGCACCGACTTTCAGGCCGATCCAGTAGTTCCACAGCGTAACCGCCGCGAACAGTGCGAGGAAGTCCACACGCCACCAGGCGTAGAACACGTAGCTGGCAATCAGCAGCAGCAAATTGCGATAGCGTTGCCCGCTCAGGTAGTACAAGCCGAGAAAGATCGGCAAGAACAAAAACAGGAACACGTTGGACGAAAAAACCATCCCGATCTCTCCTTGTTTGAACCAACAGTCAAGGGCCAACGGCCCCCCCAAACCCCCCACAGAAATCCGGGGGGTAACTCACAAAACTCACTTTCGACATCGACCCTGTGGGAGCGAGCTTGCTCGCGATGACGGAGTGTCAGTCGACATCGATGTTGAATGTCAGACCGCTATCGCGAGCAAGCTCGCTCCCACAGGTTTTGTGTCTATATTCAAGAACCCTTGCTGCCCTTGTCGTTTACCGGGTCATAGACCTTGGTCAGGTCACCGCCGAGGCGGAAGGTCTTGAACGGTTGCATCTTGTGCTTCTGCGCCAGCACCTCGGGCGTGCAGGTGTAGAGCGAGCAGAACGGTTCGAGCCAGGCGAATTTCATGTCCTCCTTGAGGTCGGTCATGTCCTGTTCCTTGCCGTTCTTTTTCTCGAACGCATCCGGGTCTTTCACCCCCGACAGCACCCGGTCACCCAGGCGTTTGAGTGCGCCATTGTTTTCCTGGCGCAAGTCCACGCCGTTGACCTGGGCGAAACTGGCGATCATCGCCAGTGGCGGCAGGGCGTAGTTGTGGTAGGCCAGCGCCCGTTGCTGACGCTTGAGTTCGTTGGGCAGGTAGCCGTCGGCGTCGACCTGGCTGGCGCCGACCTTGTATTCCTTAACCGCCCAGTCGAACAGGTCGCGGCGGTTGGTGGCGACGGAAGTGGCCATCACCGACCAGGCGGCCCAGTACGAGTGGTTGTTGGTCTGGTCGAGCGGCAGGTTGTCCCAGTCGCTGACCACCTGGTCGGCCATCTTGCTGAACCAGGCTTCGATCAACTGCGCTTGCTGTTGATGGGTGGCCAGTGGGTGGGAGTCGGAAAACTTCAGGCGGATATACGCCGAAGCCATGCTGCCCAAGGCCCATTTGCGCATCGACTTGCCGGTGTGGTTGAAGTCCTTGGACATCAGCGCGTCAGCCTGGGCCCAGGCCGTCAGCCAGCTCAGTGTGCATTCCAGCTGTTCCGGACGACCGTCACGCATGAACTGCATCACGCGCTTGCTGGTGCCGCGCTCGATCTTGGTGATGTCGGCAGTACTTTCGCGGAAGGCTTTTTCCGACTGCACGTTCAGGGTCGCGCGGGACTTGTCCGAACCTTCGTACTTGCTGCGAAATTGCAACGAGCCGGTGTACGGCGTCGGCATCGCATCGCAGCCTTCGCTCTTGTCGCCCGTCTTGAATTTATCCACAGGCGCAAAATAGCCCTGGGGTGGACGCAGTGGCGCAGCCGCTTGTGTGGCCCCGGCGAACATCGCCAGGCTCAAGAGCGTCGGTGCCAACAGAGTTGAAAATTTCGGATAGCGCATAGCAGACCTCATTGCCCGACCGAAGCAGTACGCTGTTCGGCGCCCGGGAACACGTTGCGTTTGCAGATTTTCGCTTCGACTTTCTGAGGCGCGGCTCCGGCTTCGGGGCCCTGGACTTCAACGGCCAGCAGGTTCTGCGAGGCCCAGTCTTCGTCCGTGCGCAACTCGAAAGCGAAACGCCCGTCAGTCTCGGAGGTTTCCGGTTTGTCGATCTTGATGTCCTCATGGCGACCGTTCATGTACCAGAGGGTGGCTTGCAGGGTTTTCACCGAGGTGTCGGCGAAACGGATATCGACCTGGTGGCTACCGTTGCGCAGGTCCATGTTCTTGCTGTTGACCATCAACTCGTTTTTGCCCGGCTTGAGCGTGGCGCTACCGGACATCTGTGCATCCTTGCCTTCGCAACCGTTGTCCAGCAGCGCCATCATCTGGCGGTAGATGGTTTCCTGGTCGAGGCGGTACAGCGGCGAGAATTCCCAGATGAGAATCTTCGGCGGGTTCTTCTGGAATTCGTCGCTGCCCAGGTACTGCAGCATCGAACCTTCCAGGCCACCGCCGGGGAACGCCACGTTGAGAATGTCGGCGCCGATGGCCTCTTCGAGGAAACCGGCGAAGTTGTAGTTCTTGCCGCTGTGGGAGGTACCCACGAGGGTGATCTGCGGGTTGCCGGAATCGCCGAACAGATCGCCATCGCCCGCTTCGCCCTTCGGTTCGGTGGTGAACTGATCCATGTACTGGATCGCGTAGCTGGTGCCACAGAGTTGACCGGCCATGTTGTGCAAGGTTCCGGTCTTGCCCATGCGACCTGACTTTTTGGTCTCGAATTCGCGCTTGGGAATGTCGGCGAATTCAGGCAGCTGCTTGACCTTCTCGGCGACGATTTTCGCCGTGCGCTGGGCGCCGTACGGGGTCCAGTGCTGGTCGCCACGGAAGTAGAAATCGTGGGCGGGCAGGGTGTCGGGCAACGACTCGTTGGTCAGCGGCGACAGGTCCGGGACCACGTAGCCCATCTGCGCAAAACGACCGAGCATGGACTTGTAGTTTCTCAGCGCCTTGTCGAAGTCGAAGCTGGCCTTCTCAGCCGGGTTGAGCTTGTTGCGGTTCACCAGGCCACGAGTCGGCTGGTACACGACAACCAGTTCAACGCCTTTGCTCTTGAACGCATCGTGCAGTTGTTTCATGCGTTTGTAGCCGGCGGGCGTGGTGTCGAATTCGGTGCGCAGGTCTTCCTGGGTCCGGAACAACCAGTCACCCTGGGCCTGTACCAGCGTGGTGAAGTTCTGCTGGTAACGGGTGGTGTAGTTCTTCGCATCGTGGGCGGCCGGGCACAGGCTGCAGCACGGTTCCGCAGTGAAGCTGGGTGCTTTGACCTCATCGGCGCGAACACCACCGCTGGCCGCGAGAATGCCGGCGGTCAGGGCCGACAGGCTGAGTAATTTGATCAAGTGTGGGTGCATAAGATTATCCTCAGTCCCGCATTTCGGTCTGGCGTTCGACAGGGTCGATCAGCACGGCTTTCTGCTGGCGTACCAGCAGGTCGAGAATTTCATCCTGACGATCGCCAAGGATGCCGGTGAAGCTGATGCCGCTGGATTTGGTCGGTGCGAGCATCGACACGCGATACAGCTCGACACTCAGCGGCGAGTCGATGGACAGCGGGCCGCTGCCGTTGGCCGCCAGTTCACCACCGACCACGATCAGCGACACCTGGGCGTCGAACGGGTCGAGCTTGATGTCACGGTCGGTGTTGCTCAGGTCCTTGATGTGCCCGTAGACGCCGGTCAGACCGTTGGCCATGGCGACGTTTTCGTACAGGCGAATGTTCACGCTGTTACGAATGCGGATGCCGTGGCGCTTGTTGCTCAGTACGCGGTTGCCCCACAACAGGTTGTCGGCACTCTCGTAGAGGGTGATGCCGTCGGTGTGGTTCTGGTAAATCTCGTTGTGGGCAATCAGGTTGTTCACGCTGTTACGGTCGATCACCAGCCCCGAGAGGTGGTTGTCGTAGCTGCGGTTGTTGAAGATGAAGCTGTCGTTGACCTCACGGGAAATAATGATCCCGTGCTTCTTCTTCGTTCCGTACACCGTGTTGTCGGCAATGATCAGGCCGTGGGAACGGTCGTGCGGGTCGATGCCGTAGACGATGTTGTCTTTGTAGGTGTTGCCCTTGACCACGAAGTCGCGGGTTTCATAGCAATAGAAGCCGTACCACATGTCCGAGAATTCGGAGCCGACGATCCAGCCGGTCGGCTCAGGACGCTTGAGCACCTTGGCCATGTTCGGCGTGTACTGGGAAATACTCACGCCGTAGGACTTACTGTTGGCGTAGCCGAAGCTGGCGATCTTGCTGTTGGCGATGTAGGTCTCGGTGCCACCCCAGGACAGCAGGAACGGACGGAATTCCTTCGGCGAGTTGAACGTCGCCGGGCCGTTGTCCTTCTCGCGCCAGCCGGTGATTCTGGTATCGCGAACGAACAGTTGGCCGTCGTTGACCAGGAACGCACCAGCCTCCTGGGACAGGCGCAGTTCCTGGGTCTGCTTGTCGATTTCCAGGATGCCGTGACGACCGACCACGATCGGCAAGCGGGAGAGGAACACACCTGGCGAGGTTTCGCTGAAGTACTGCTTGGGGACCTTTTTCGCCAGGTCCTTGAGGTTCATGTAGCCATCGTCGACGAAGATCGCCTGGGGGATGCCGTGCTGACGCACCACCCACTCGGCCATCTTGTTGTCGCCACCGATGAAGTCCTTCAGGGCGTCTTCCTGCATCATCCGGCGCAGGCTGATCTTGCCCGGTTTGCTGCGCACGATCTTCGCGGCGATGGCTTCGGCTGTGTAGCCGGAAACATCCGGCAGTTTCGGCGTGGCCAGTTCCAGCGGCGCGGTCGGTGCGCTGCTGACGGTGTAGGTCTTGGCCTGTTGCAGTTCCTTGGCCGTGGTTACCGGCTTCGCCGGTTCCACATTGGCGAAGGCAGTCGCGCTGGCCAGCAGCATCGCGCCGGCCAACAGGCTGATCGAGCCTTTTCGGGCTGGATGATTCATCTGGGAGACTCCCTTCGCAATGTGCATCAGAAGCGCCAGATCACGTCGATGAACGCGCGGTGCATGTACGAATCGACTTCCTTGCCGTACGCATCGCCTGGCTTGAACACGCCACCACGGAAGCGCACCAGGGCCGAAGGCTCGTCGATCGACTGGCTCAACGCCGCCGGCAACAGGCCTTGCTTGAAGTACTTGGTGACCACCAGGTCCATCTCCTGACCGAGGTCTTTCTCGCCATCGTTCAGCGGCAGGGACGTGGTGGAAAGAATTGCGCCGGTGGCATCGTCGGTGTTGTTTTCGACGGCGTTGATGCCATTGCTGCCGACCGGTTTGTTGCCGTCGACGCGCCAGAATTTGTGGTAGATCAGGCTGGCGTCGTATTCGTCGTTGAGCATCCACGAACCGAACAAAGTCGCGGTCTGCATGTTTTGCATTTCGCCACGGAAGGCTTCGCCGAAACGGTGAACCCGCGAGCGCGTACCGGTGTAGTTCGAGCGGTTGCTTTCCAGGCCGTTCTGTTCGTACTCGGCGCTGGCGCGGGCATAGGCGGCACCGACTTGCCATTGCGGATCGAGGCGCAGACGCACACCCAGGTCCGTGGCCCAGCCATTAACGTTGCCGCTGGATTTGGCTTGTGCCGGAGCGGTGCCATCAGCGTTCAGCGGGTTGACGATGTCGCGGTCGCCGCTCATGCCGGTGATGCTGCCCCAGTAATTGACTGTGTTGGTGTTACGCCAGTTGTAGGCGTCGCTGTCGGCGGTGAGGCCGAGCCAGCTGATGTCGCCGTTCTGTTTCTTGTCCAGCGAATCCGCCGGCACACCTGGCTCCGGGAAGTCGAGCTTGCCGTTGTCGTGGGTGTGATGACCGCGAATGCCGACCCAGTTGCCCGGTGTCCACTGATACGACGCATCGGCGTAGGCGTGCAGGCGATCCTTGTCTTTCGGGGCGAGTTCCGTGAGGTCGGTGCGGTACTCGCTGAAACGTTCGGCGATCCCGACGTTGGCGCGCAACAGGGTTGTGTCGAACGTCCAGTTCAGGGCTTCGATGTTGGTGTCGCGCCATTGGCCGTCGGCGTTGTGCAGGCGTTGGCGACCGAGCTTCAACTGCTCGCCCGGATACGGAGTGAGTCCGCTGTAGCCGACCCAGAATTCGCGCATGGCCAGGTAGTTTTTCTTGGTCTTGCGATCACCGTTGTCGGTGGGCGTGGTGCCATCGCTGGCGGTCCCTTGCAAGGTGTCCGTCTCGATGATGTCGGTGGCCGTCACGGCTTGCCCCATGGCATAGGCGCTCCACGCGCCGCTTTCGCCATAGATCCATGGACGCAAGTCGAGGCCGACGCCGTTGACGTCGCCACCGCTCTTGGTACCGAGGTCACTGTCGTCTTCGGATTGGCCGGTAACCTTCACCTCGAGGCCAAAGTTCTTGGTCTCAGTCATCGCGGCGAGCGTCGGGCAAGACCAGATCAGCGCGAATGTCAGGCCGATGCCGGCCTTCATGAATGGATTCAACTTCATTGGGATTCCTCGCTGACTTCTTCTTGCAGGGTGTGCAGTTCCGGCGTGTTCGGGCTCAGGGCACCGCGCACGGCCTGTTCTTGTTTCAACAGGCGTTGGGCTTCGGCCAACCGATCGGGCGGCAATTGCGTTTGGATTGTTTGCGCAAGCTCGGTGGCTTGCGGAGTGTTCTGGGCCAGGGCCAGTTGGCTGAAGACGTAGGCGTTCAGCGGATCAGGCTTGGTGCCCTTGCCCTGGGAAAACAGTTGGGCGATGGCAAAGTCGGCGCTGTTCTGGCCGTTGCGCGCAGCGGTCAACAGGTGGTCGAGGGCTTTCTGCGGATAGACCTTGCCCAGGTAGCCACGGCGATAGATCTGACCGAGGTAGTAATCGGCAGCGACTTCGCGGCCGACGGCTTTCTGGAAATGCGCTTCGGCGACCTTGGCGTCAGCCGGCACCAGTTTGCCTTCGAAGTAGAGCTTGCCCAGCAACAGTTCGGCGCGGGGCTGGTCGGCGGCGCGGCCGTTGTCCAGGTACTTCATCATCTGGTCGACGTCGCCCAGTTCGGGGAAGTCGTAGAGCAGTTGCGCGAGGCTGACCCACGACGCCGGGTAGGCCGGTGCGATCGGTTCGAGCAGCGACTGTGCGGTTTTCTCGTCGGTCTTGCCCAGGGACGCATCGGCGAGCACACGGGCAACGCTGTCGACGCGCTGCGCCGAAACGCTGCCGCGGGCATGCGCCGCTTGCATCTGCTTGATCAGCTCGGCCTGTTGCTCGGGCTTGGCCTGTTTCTGATAGACCGTTGCCAGCTCGACGTAGCAGATGTCGCTGGTGTTGAGTGCGGCCTTGCAGATTTTTTCCACGTCATCCAGATGCTGGTCGTAGGTGCCCTGGGTGCGATAGAGCAGCACCTGCGCCAGACCGGCTTCCGGTTTGTTCTCGGCACGCCATTGGCTGATCTGCTGTTGGGCATTCACGTTGGGAAAGCTGTGCGGGTATTGCAGGTACAGCATCGCCAACGGGATCAACGTGTTGCCTTCGCCCGCGGCGGCGGCTTTTTTCAACAGGGTTTCGGCTTCGTGTTGTTCCGCTTCGGTGGAACCTGGCTTGGCCACCAGCAGACGACCGAGGCGTGCCTGGGCGCGCGGCGAAACGCTGGCCGCGGCGCGGTAAATCGCCTCGGCCTGTTTCATCTGCGCCGGGTCGCGACTGTCGACCTGGATATCGGCCAGGCCGACCTGCGCTTCGCTGTAGCCCAGGTCTGCCAGTTGCCGGTAGTTCTGCGCGGCGGTGGCGGTATCGCCACGTTTGAGTGCTTCGTTGGCCAGGCGCTGGTCGGGCAGGCCGGCGCAACCGGCCAGAGACACTGCCAGGGCCAGCGAGCACACCATCAACCCCATGTGGGAGCCAGCCTGCTGGCGATTCAGGCGACTCGGTGTTCCAGCGGTACCGCATTGATCCAATCGCTGGCAGGCCAGCTCCCACAGGGAACGCGGTGTTTTCAGGAGGGTTGGAGTAGTCACAGGCATGTCCTCGACTTAAAGACCGACAGCCATGGCTTTGTCGATCAGCCAGTTCAGGTTCGGGCCACGGTCGCTATTGACTTCCACCGGGCGGCCGGCGAGGGAGCTGTCCAGGGTTTCGTCCGGCTGGATCAGCACGCGGATGTCCGAAGACAGATCGGCGCTTTTCAGGCTGGTGCTGCTGACGATCTTGCCGGTGCGGCTCTTGTCCTCGCCG
This sequence comes from Pseudomonas sp. 05L36, assembly GCF_056398125.1. Taxonomy (NCBI): domain Bacteria; kingdom Pseudomonadati; phylum Pseudomonadota; class Gammaproteobacteria; order Pseudomonadales; family Pseudomonadaceae; genus Pseudomonas; species Pseudomonas sp. 05L36. Next base: position 132,215 of record NZ_JBFTOU010000013.1, read on the forward strand.
GCGATCTGGAAGCGCACCGAAGTACCCGGGCGCACGTCGCCGAACTGGCGATAGGAGAAGCGCGCTTCAACATTGGCTTCGCTGTTACGCGGCACCAGTTGGAAGATCACGTCGCCCTTGCTGGCGTACTGACCGTTGGCGACCATTTGCTGGGCCACGGTGCAGTCGCAAGGCGAGGTCAGGGTGCCGGTCATCTGCTTGCCGAACAGTTCCGCAACCTTGGCCGGTTGCAGTTGGTCTTCGTCCAGATGGCCCTTGAGCACGTCGAGCATGCTGGTGCTAAAGGTCGCCAGTGGTGCGCCCTTGGCGGCCACGCCGTCGGCTTTCACCAGGCTCTGCACGGTGCCGTCGCGGGGCATGGTGATGTTCACGCCCGGCACGCTGACCAGACCGGCCTGGGCGTGGCTGACGAAGTACATGCCGTACACCGATTTGAAAACAAAGCCGAATGCAGCCAGGCCGACAACGAAGATCCCCAGGCTGAAGGTCACGGCTTTCATGCGGCCGAGCGCGGACATGCCGTGGCCGCCGTCCTTCATCTTGCGCGCCTTGGTGAAGTTGTCGCGCTGCAGGGTTGCCAGCATTTCACCCACGCTGACAATGTCGCCAGCCAGGTGCGAAGTGATCAGGTGGCGCAGGGTCGAGATGTCCCGTTGTTCCAGGTTCTGGAACTGGCAGCCGGCGCGTCCGGTCTCGCGATCGAAGGAGCGGACCTGCAACTCGACGTCGATGGCCAGGCCGAGATTGTCGATGAGGAATTGCAGGCGGGCCTTGTACACGTCACCGATCTTCAGCGGCAATTGACCGGCGTTGAACGCCAGGCCACCGGCGGACAGGTCGATCACCCGGGCTTCGACCGGTGTGCGGTCGGGGCCGAAGAAACGCAGCTTGGCCGGGATTTTCACGCGGGCGTGTTGGCGCTGGGCTTCGGATTCATGCACTACGTTGGCGTTGACGGCGGTATTCATAAGGGCGTTTTCCTAGTTAATTCAGGCGAGTTCGGTCAGACCATCAACAGCAGCACGGCGACAAAAATGCTGCCGGCAGAGAAGGTCATGGTCCGAGACGACCAGGTGTTGAACCAACGTTGAAAGCTGGCGAGATCACGGGTCAGAGAGGTGGGTTGGCGAGTCCAGGACTGTTTGTCGAGGCGGAAGAACACGTAGATCTTCACCAGCGCGCCGACGATCTGGTTGTAATAGAGAATCGCCGGGTAGGCCGGGCCGATCCGGTGTCCGGAGCACGACAGCAACAAGGTCAGGATGAACCGGGTGATGCCGATCCACAGCAGGTACACCAGGATGAACGCGGTGCCGTACTTGAAGCTGGCGATCAACGCCACGGTCAGGCCCAGCAGCGAGGTCCACATCGACACGCGCTGGTCGAACAGCACCACCGAAGTGAACACGCCGAGGCGTTTGATCCCCAGGCCCAGGGCACGGGAGTTCTGCCGCAGGTTGTTGCCGTACCAGCGGAACATCAGTTTGCGGCTGGCCTTGATGAAGCTCTTTTCCGGCGGGTGTTCAACGGTGTTGATCGCCGCGTCGGGCACGTAGAACGTGTCGTAGCCCAGGCGCATCAGGCTGAACCAGCTCGACTTGTCATCGCCGGTAAGGAACTTGAAGCGACCCAGGCGCCAGTGTTGCAGCGAGTCGCTTTCCACGTCGGCGATGAAGTCCGGGTTGGTGACCACGGTGGCGCGGAACACCGACATGCGGCCGGTCATGGTCAGCACGCGCTTGGACAAGGCCATCGAGCACATGTTGATGTGGCGCTGGGCGAAACGCAGTTTGTGCCATTCGCTCATGATGTAGCCGCCGCGCACTTCGCAGAACTCGTTGGTGGTCAGGCCGCCGACGTTGCCGAACAGCTGGAACCACGGCACGGTCTTGAGCACCACGCCTTCAGCCAGCACGGTGTCGCCATCGATCACCGCGACCACGGCGCGATCATCCGGCAGGTGCCGGGAGATGGCGCGGAAGCCATAGGCCAGGCCGTCGCGCTTGCCGGTGCCGGGAATGCGCACGAAGTCGAGCTTGACCCGGGACGGCGGGTTCATCCGGTTCCACAGGCTTTTGACCAGCAGCTCATCGGACATTTCCACGATGGAGCAGACCACGGTGGTCGGCAGGCCGCAGTCGATGGCTTCGCGGATCACCGAGCTGTAGACCTGCGCGGTGGTCAGGGCATCGATACGGAAACTGGTGACCATCAGGAATACATGGGACGGGTCAGCCGCTTTGCCCAGCTTGCGCACTTTGCGCCGCAGGTACGGGTAGACGATGTACAGAAAAATCATGCCGCGCACAAAGTGCGTGGCACCCATCGAGTAGCGCCAGATACCCACGGCGCCAATCAGGAAAATGAAGTCCTTCGACTCGGAGTCGAACGTGGACACGGGCAACGCCATGGCGAGGCCCATCAGTAAACTCAGGTAGAACAGCCAACCGGCGGCCTGGAGTAGGCCGTGTTTTAGCCTGTGCATAATCTGCATCCGTCTCGATCTCGGGCGAGCCTTTGGGGTGGCCCGATGGGGTTAAGGCAGGCCTGTGAAAACTGGCGGCACCCGCTCTGGATGACGCCAGAATCCCTGTAGGAGCTGGCGAAGCCTGCGATCTTTTGATCTTCAGCAATCACGCCGGCGCCAAAAGATCGCAGCCTGCGGCAGCTCCTACAGATTCCGCGTTACCAGCAGATACCTTCAGTCCGGCCAGTCACGCTGGTGGCCTTGGACATGAAACCGACCAGGTCGATCACTTGCTTGCCGTGTGGAACGTCCTGCACCAGAGCGCGGAACTTCTCGTCGCGGTTGCCGAGGATGATCACGTCGGAGTTGTTGATCACCGCGTCGAAATCGGAGTTGAGCAAGGACGAGACGTGAGGGATCTTCGACTCGATGTAGTCCTTGTTCGCACCGTGAACACGGGCGTATTCGACGTTGCTGTCGTAGATACTCAGGTCATAGCCCTTGCCGATCAGCATTTCCGCCAGGTCAACCAGCGGGCTTTCGCGCAGGTCGTCGGTGCCGGCCTTGAAGCTCAGGCCCAGCAGGGCGACTTTGCGTTTGTCGTGGCTGGAAACGATGTCGAAAGCGTTCTGCACCTGGGATTCGTTGCTGCGCATCAGCGAGTTGAGCAACGGCGCTTCCACGTCCAGGGAACCGGCGCGGTAGGTCAGGGCACGCACGTCTTTTGGCAGGCACGAGCCGCCGAAGGCGAAGCCTGGGCGCATGTAGTACTGGGACAGGTTGAGGGTCTTGTCCTGGCAGACCACGTCCATCACTTCGCGACCGTCGACGCCGACCGCCTTGGCGATGTTGCCGATCTCGTTGGCGAAGGTGACCTTGGTGGCGTGCCACACGTTGCAGGTGTACTTGATCATCTCGGCGACGGCGATGTCCTTGCGGATGATCGGTGCGTCGAGCTCTTCGTACAGCGATTGCAGAACGTCGCCGGAAGCCTTGTCGAATTCGCCGATGACGGTCATTGGCGGCTGGTCGTAGTCGGCGATGGCGGTGCTTTCGCGCAGGAACTCAGGGTTCACGGCCACGCCGAAATCAACGCCGGCTTTCTTGCCGGAGCAGTCTTCGAGAATCGGGATGACCACGTTGGCCACGGTACCCGGCAGCACGGTGCTGCGCACGACGATGGTGTGGCGGGTGGTCTTGTCACGCAGGACAAAACCGATTTCGCGGCACACTGCCTCGATGTAGTTCAGTTCCAGATCGCCGTTCTTCTTGCTCGGCGTGCCCACGCAGATCATCGACAGGTCGGTGTCGCGAATCGCCTCGGCGAAGTTGGTGGTACCACGCAGGCGACCGGTCTGGATGCCCTGGGCCAGAAGTTCACCAAGGCCCGGTTCAACAATCGGCGATTTGCCGGCATTAATCATATCGATCTTGTCTTTGGCCACATCGACGCCAACGACGTCATGGCCCCGTGCAGACAGGCAACCGGCACATACTGCGCCGACGTAACCCAAACCAAAAATGCTGATGCGCATCGCAATTACCTCTCTGTTATCAAGCCTGTATACATCAAGCCATTAGATGGCCGGAGTTAATGGTGTTCAGCGTGTTTTAGTGCACTCGCAAGTGTGCCTTACAGGCACAGCAATGCCGTGTGCTGGCATATAAGTTACGAGTGTCTAAATAAATGCACTCAAGGTGTGCGCAACTAGGCCTTGTTGTTATGATTTGCCCTGTTATGCAGCCGATCCTCCTGTCGGAAGGATGCAGGTGCAACGGCCTTGCACGCTTGATGTCAGGCCGAAAGCCCGTGGATCAAGCGGTTGGGTGCTCGGGTGAGCACGTTTATAGGGGCGCTGCCGTGGCCTTGTAGGGGATAGTCATACCGCGTTATCTCCTGTCCGATTGCTGTTGTCCAAATCAGTGATTAGTCAGCGCAAGTTAGTGTTTCAACTTCGCTACGTGAATCGCTTATCTGCGTAAGTTATCTCGTACACGCTCGGCGAGAATCGTTACCGGTGGTATGAGCGGCGCGTTTGGACATAGTTCCAGTCCGCTCATCGTGAAATCTGAAATTTCTTGAAATATTGAGAAAGGTGGCACTGCTCTCAAACTGATAGCACTTGCCGTTTCGCCCTTTATATATAGGCGGATCATTGGGCGGGATATTTTTTTGCCACTACTGTTAAAAAAAGTCAGTGCCACTACGCAAAAAAAAGATCGAAGTCGAGTGAAACTAAAGTTAGAAAATTGGGTGATGTATTTTTGGCGCCATAAATATGGCGAAAAAGGCGGGGAAGGTTGAAGTGAGTCAAGGGTCGGCGCACGAGAGTTGTGGAGGTCGTGCGCCGACTGGGTGCATCACTCTGGTGCGTGATCGCGCAGAAACACCAGATTGTCCGGTTTGGATTGTTCGGTGCTGTAGCGATAGCCTTGAACGTCGAACTGCTTGAGGGTGGCCGGGTCGTTGATGCGTTCATCGATGACGAAGCGGCTCATCAAGCCACGGGCCTTTTTCGCGTAGAAGCTGATGATCTTGTACTGACCGTTCTTCAGGTCCTTGAATTCGGTATTGATGATGCGCGCGTTCAAGGCGTTGCGCTTGACCGCCGAGAAGTACTCGTTGGACGCCAGGTTGAGCAGCACGTCATCGCCTTGATCGACCAGGGCTTCGTTCAGCCATTCGCTGATGCGCGTGCCCCAGAAGGCATACAAATCCTTGCCCCGGGCGTTGGCCAGCCTGGTGCCCATTTCCAGGCGGTAGGGTTGCATCAGGTCCAGCGGACGCAGCAGGCCATAGAGACCCGAGAGCATGCGCAAGTGTTTTTGGGCGTAGTCGAAATCGGCTTCGCTGAGGGTTTGCGCATTCATGCCGGTGTAAACGTCGCCCTTGAACGCCAATAGAGCTTGCTTGGCGTTTTCCGGGGTGAACGCGGGGGTCCAGCTGCCGAAGCGCGCGGCGTTGAGCCCGCCAATCTTGTCGGAGACGTGCATCAACTCGCTGATCTGCGCCGGGGACAGCTCACGCAATTGCAGGATCAACTCCTGGGAGTGGTCGAGGTACTGCGGCTGGGTGAAGCGCTGGGTCGCCGGCGGTGTTTCATAGTCGAGGGTCTTGGCGGGTGAAATCACCATCAGCATGAAGTCGTCTCCTTTAATCGTGGCGGCGATTCTAGGGGGTTGTCGGTGTTGACTCCAGCTATCGCGTCCATAGGTGATGGCCGGTGGCTTGCATCAAACCCTGTGGGAGCGAGCTTGCTCGCGATTGCGGTATGACATTCACCAAGATGGTGCCTGAACTACTGCTATCGCGAGCAAGCTCGCTCCCACAGTGGTTCAGTGTTGCTGCAGGAGGTGTGTCTGGATCAGCTATAGTGCCGCGCGGGTTTTGTTATGGAGACATCCCATTGCGTATCGCTTTTCTCATCTCGATCTGGCTACTGAGCTTCGGCGCCCTCGCGGCACCGGGCGATGTGGAAACGCTCGTTCGCAGCACCTGGCCGGAAAAACTGGGTAACCCGACGCTGTTCGACGTGGCGTCGAGGGCCGAGATCCTCATGTTTTCCAGTGTGCTGTTGGCCAGCGAGTCGCTGGATGAACCCGCCCTGGCCCAGCGCCTGGGCTTGCGCACGATCAATCTGGAGTCGGTCAACCGGGTTCGCCAGCGTCTGTGGCAACGGCTGCTGGCCAACTACAACTTCGCTCAACAGAGTTGCGACCAGGATGCCTCCTTCTGTTTCCTGGTCGAAGACATGCCCACTTTGCGCGAGCAGGCTGCCAAATTCCAGGTCGGCGCAGACAGCTACTACATCAAGTGGGCCGAGCCGAGCCGTGTGTTCCACACCCAGTACCTGGACGAGCAGTTGCGCAAGGCCGCGCTGTTCCCGCAAACCAGCAGCGAAGTCGATCGTTTCGGCGACTATGAGCGCAGCGGCGACGAGATGCATGACCGGCTGTTTCTGCTGACTTTCGACAGCGCTGCCAATGCCGCGCCGGATAACACCGCCTGGGTCACCGAGTACCTGCGCAAGTCGAACCTGAGCGGGACATTCTTCGTCCTCGGCAAGGACATCCAGGCCCGTTTGGCCGAGCATTCGGTGAGTAACCTGCAAGCGACCTACTCGACCCAGTGCATCGGCGTACAAGGCTGGGAGTTCCGTTCCCACAGCCACTGGCAGGACTGGCAGGACTCGGTGCGCCGCAGTGCCGAACTGGTCAAAAGCAAGCTGCCGGAGAACTACGTGCCACTGTTCCGTCCGCCCGATGGCCAGCGCCGTTCCGATGCCGAAGGCTTCTTCAAGGCTCAGGGGCTGCAGGTAGCGCTGTGGGACATCGACGCCCAGGACGGCGCCGGCAAACTCAAGGGCAACCCGAGTGCGCAACGGGTGCTGACCCTGATGCTGCTCTGGCGGCACGGGGTGATCAATTTCAATGTGAAGCAGGATGGGGTGAAAACGGCGTTGCCGTGGCTGGTCACGCAAACGGCGCCTGTCGGAATCGGCTGGGAAGATTGCCAGGATGCGTTTCGCTGAAAACGACAAAACCCCGTAAACATTGGGTTTATGGCGATTTTGGAAGGGGATTCGCTGCAGGTTGACTTCCGACTGTAAACGGGTGATGGCAGTCCGCCAAGTATTATTGGTCAATCTGCAAAATAAACTTCAAAAAAGCGTCAAAGTACTTTTTTCTGTCACACGTTTTGGAGTATTACGAAGACAGACCGCCGAAACCTGCAACACAGGTGGCGTCTTCCAAGACCCCGCATGTATGCAGAACACTTGAGTCCCCGCAGGTGTACTCGGCAGTCACTTCGAGGCGCAGCACTGTCAAGGTATTGCGTCGACTGGCTCCCACAAAGGTGACCGAGTATGGATGATCACGGACGTAGCTCTTCTTCCAACCAGCCAATCCTTTATGTACTCGATACCAACGTATTGATTCACGATCCAAACGCGCTGCTTAACTTCGAAGAACACCACGTCGCGATCCCGATGACCGTGCTTGAAGAGCTCGACAAGCTCAAGAGCGGGCATCACAGCGTAGCCGCCGAATGCCGCCAGGCCATCCGCCTGATCGACAAGACCCTGGGCGATGCCTCTCCCGATGACGTCGAGCAGGGTGTGCCGATCCAGCGTGGCAAAAGCGGACCCAAGGGTTTGCTGTCAATTCTGATGAGCAAGCATGCCGAGCCGAACCTGATTCTGCCCGAGCACCTGAACGACAACAAAATCATCAATCAACTTATCGACCTTCACGCGCGCGACCCGAAGAAGCCCGTGGTACTGGTCACCAAAGACATCAATATGCGCCTCAAGGCGCGCGCCTGCGGGATCGCGGCCGAGGACTACAGCACCGACCAACTGGTCGATGACGTGTCCTTGCTGCCCAACGGCTACCACAACATGACCGGCTCTTTCTGGGACCGCGTGAGCAAGGTCGAAACCCGTCAGGACCACGGTCGCACCTGGCATCAGGTGCAGTTGATCGACAACCTGCCGGCGGTGCACATCAACGAATTCATCATTGATGAGCAGGGCTTTGTCGGCTGGATCAAGGAGATCGAAGAGGACCGCTTGCTGATCCTCGACCTGCATCAGGAACCGCTGCTGCACCAGGAGGCCTGGGGCCTCAAGCCGCGTGATATCTATCAGAGCCTGGCGTTGTACGCCTTGCTCGATCCGGACATCCACCTGGTCAACCTGTCGGGTGCCGCGGGTTCAGGTAAAACCATCCTGGCGCTGGCCGCTGCGATCGAGCAGACCATGGTCAGCAAACGCTATCGCCGCATCATCGCCACCCGCAGCGTGCAGGGCCTGGACCAGGAAATCGGCTTCCTGCCCGGCACCGAAGCGGAAAAAATGGAGCCGTGGCTGGGCGCCATCACCGACAACCTCGAAGCCTTGCACATGGATGATGAAAGCACCCATGGCAGCGTCGATTACATCCTCAGCAAAGTGCCGTTGCAGTTCAAATCCCTCAACTACATCCGGGGCCGCAGCTTCCAGCAGAGCCTGATCCTGATCGACGAATGCCAGAACCTCACGCCGCACCAGATGAAAACCATCATCACCCGTGCTGGCGCCGGTTCCAAAGTGGTGTGCCTGGGCAACCTGGCGCAGATCGATACCCCTTACCTGTCCGCGACCAGCTCCGGGCTGACCTACCTCACTGAACGCTTCAAGGACTTCCCGAACGGGGTGCACATCACCCTGCAAGGGGTACCACGCTCGATCCTGGCCGAATACGCCGAATCGCATTTGTAACGGTCCACCGGAACCGGGCGGCCCTACAGCCGCCCGGTTTTTTTGTGCCCGACACAAATCCCCCCCTGTAGGAGCGAGCTTGCTCGCGATGGTGTGTCAGTCGACACAGCGGCGCCTGA
>NZ_JBFTOU010000014.1:0-140675 GCF_056398125.1 Pseudomonas sp. 05L36
TTATAACTCAACTCGCCTTTTTCGACCTGATCGACGACCGACAATTTAAAGGTCAGCGTGTAATCACGCTGACTGCGCCTTTCTCCCGCGTTCATTACTCCCTCCTGAGAATGGGTCAGAAGGTGTAAACCTTATTCAGGACGGAACACACGCAAGAAAAAGGGGAGACCCGTCGGCCTCCCCTTAGAGAACTTCGTCCTGGCTCGACGCTTGTGGCGCCGGCTCACCTCACGCCGTCTTCTGGACAGTGTGTAGCTCGGGGGCCGGCACATCCCCGGTGGGGGTGGCGACCGCGGCGGGCCTGATTCGGCGAGCCGCACTGGACTGTTTGTCCGAGCAGTGATTCTGGTGATAAGAATAGGCCGGGAGCACCGGCAGAGGATTGCGAAGATTGCTGAATTAAACATCACTTGCGCAATTTTTAACCCCTGACACATAATCCTCAGCAATAGTTACGACAAAGGACCGTTTGATGAGCAAGCTCGACCGTTACGACCTGAGTATTTTGGCGGAATTGCAGCGCGACGCACGCATCTCCAACCAGGAGCTGGCCGAGCGCATCGGCCTGTCGCCTTCGCCGTGCTCGCGGCGGGTCAAGCAACTGGAAGACGACGGCTACATTTCCCGCCAGGTCGCCCTGCTCGACCGCAAAATGCTCGGCCTGAGCCTGACGGCCTATGTGCTGATCGGCATGGACCGTCACACGCCGGAGCGTTTCGAGAATTTCGAAGCGGCCATCCGCACCCTGCCTCAAGTGCTTGAATGCAGCCTGGTGACCGGGATGGATGCCGACTATCAACTCAAGGTCGTGGTGCCGGACATGGATCACTACCAGAAGCTGCTGCTGGGGCATCTGACGCGGATTGAAGGGGTGACCAGTGTGCGTTCGAGCTTTGTGTTGAATCAGGTGTTGAACAGCACCGAACTGCCTTTGACTCATCTGCGTAGCTGATGGACTTTCGCAGGAGCTGGTAGGAGCTGTCGAGTGAAACGAGGCTGCGATCTTTTGATCGTCCATAAGAAGCAACATCAAAAGATCGCAGCCTTCGGCAGCTCCTACAAGAGCAGGCCGGGCGACGAATGACTGCGACACACCGCCGCAGATCCATGCTGCGCGAGTTCGGTGAGGCGTATACTCCCCGCGCCCTTTTAGCCACGCCCGCGCTGGAGATGTTCGATGGATCCTGCCGTTTTCGAAGAGTGGATGATGACCGGCCTGGTCAGCATCCTGATCATTTTCATGGGTTTCATCGTCTGGGATCTGGCGAAGAAGTCCAAGGCCGGGCGCTTTGGCTCGTTCATTCTGTTCTTCGTGCTGGGCCTGGGTGTGGCGGCGTTCGTGATCAAGAGCGTGGTGATCGGCCTGATCGAATCCGGCGCCTTATAAGCGCGCCGGTACTTCTTTCCACTGTCCCTGATCGAGCCCTTCGATCGTCCAGTCACCGATTCTGACCCGTACCAGGCGCAACGTCGGCAAACCCACCGCAGCGGTCATGCGCCGCACCTGGCGGTTGCGCCCTTCGCGAATCACCAACTCCAGCCAACTGGTCGGCACGCTTTTACGAAAGCGCACCGGCGGATTGCGCGGCCACAGCTCGGGTTCGTCCAGTTGCCGCGCCTCGGCGGGCAAGGTCATGCCGTCATTCAATTCCACGCCGTCACGCAAGCGCTGCAATTGCTCGGCGCTCGGTTCGCCCTCGACCTGCACCCAATAGGTCTTGGCCAGTTTGTGTTTCGGATCGGCGATCCGCGCCTGAAGCTGACCGTCGTTGGTCAGCAGCAACAAGCCTTCGCTGTCGCGGTCCAGTCGTCCGGCCGGATAGATTCCCGGTACATCGATGTAGTCCTTGAGCGTCGCGCGCCCTTCGCCATCACTGAATTGCGTCAGCACATCGAACGGTTTGTTGAACAGGATCAGTTTCGGCTCGGCCGGCGGTGCCTTGGCGACACGGCGCGGGGCTGAAGGAGAGGGCTTCGCGCCAGGGCGGCGGGAAATGGGGTGTTGAGGACGGGACATGGCGAAGTGAACATCTAACGATCAGGGCTGCTAATGCTAGTGCCCCGACCGCCAAATGACCACGACAACCGTTAGCGGAACGGTGGCTCGTCGAAGCTGCGCAGTTTGCGCGAGTGCAATGAGTTGAGCTCGGTACGCAACAGATCCACCGCCTCGATACCGATCTTCAAGTGCTGGCTGACCGCACGCTCATAGAAGGCGTTGGCCGATCCCGGCAACTTGATTTCGCTATGCAGCGGTTTGTCCGAGACGCACAACAACGTGCCATACGGTACCCGCAAGCGATAACCCTGGGCGGCGATGGTGCCGCTTTCCATGTCCACCGCCACGGCGCGGGACAGATTGATCAGCGGACGTTCCTGGGCCCAACGCAGTTCCCAGTTACGGTCGTCGTAGGTCAGCACGGTACCGGTACGCAGGCGTTTCTTCAGTTCGTCGCCCTTCTCGCCAGTGACGTTGGCCGCCGCTTGCTGAAGCGCAAGCTGCACTTCGGCCAGGGCTGGAATCGGAATGTTCGGCGGTACCACCCGGTCGAGAATGCCGTCGCGGCGCATGTAAGCGTGGGCCAGCACATAGTCGCCGATGGTTTGCGACTGACGCAGGCCGCCGCAGTGGCCGATCATCAGCCAGCAATGCGGACGCAGAACGGCAAGATGGTCGGTGATGTTCTTGGCGTTGGACGGGCCGACGCCGATGTTGACCAGCGTCACGCCGTGGCCGTCACTGGCGATCAGGTGGTAGGCCGGCATCTGGTAGCGGTGCCAGACCACCCCGGCGGCAATCGCCGAGGCTTCGCCGTGATCCATGCTCTTTTCGATGATCACGTTGCCCGGCAGCACCATGCGCACAAAACGCGGATCGCTGCGCAACTGCTCCAGACCATGGACGATGAACTGGTCGACATAGCGGTGGTAGTTGGTCAGCAGAATCCACGGCTGCACATGCCGCCAGTCACTGCCGGTGTAATGCACCAGCCGGCGCAGGGAGAAATCCACCCGTGCGGCATCGAACAGGGCCAGTGGCAGCGGATCGGTGTTTTCCCAGTCGTACAAACCGTCGGCAATGCCATCGGTCGCGGCCGACAGGTCGGTACTCGGGAACACCCGCGCCAGCACGGCAGCGGTGACGCCGGAACCCGCGAGCTCATCGCCCTGCTCGACCACATACGGATACGGGATGTTCTGCTCGCTGACACCGACTTCCACGGTCACGGTGAAGTCGTGCATCAACGGAACGAGCTGTTCCAGCAGGTATTTACGGAAAGCCGATGGATGGGTGACGGTGACGCTGTAGGTGCCCGGCAACTGGACCTTGGCGTAGGCACGGGTGGTCTGCGGGACTTCGCCCTGGCAAAGGTAGGTCAGGCGCAGCTCGGGATAACGGAACTGCGCTCGCTGCTCGGCATCAGGCTCGACGCGATCCTTGAGGTAACGCTTGAGCGCCTGGCTCAGCGCGGTGGTTGCACGATTGTGCAAGAGTGCAAGCCGATCCACGGCTTGCTCGGCGGTTTGAACGACAATAAAAGCTTCGGTCACGATCAGCATCCTGTGTTCTGACTTGCAGACCTTCATCTTGCCTGCATCGTCGCTTCACGGGAACAGCCAAAAAAGATCGCAGCCTGCGGCAGCTCCTACAAGGGCTCGTCGTGCACCCGTAGGAGCTGCCGCAGGCTGCGATCTTCTAACCAATCAGAATCCTTGTGGAGTCGAGCGGGCGACAATGGCTTCCACGTCCAGGCCTCGTGGCAACGCGCCGTACACTCGCCCGCCACCCTCCAGACGACTGGCGATGAAGGCATCACTGACCACCGCATTCCCGGCTTCCAGCAACAATTTGGCCTGCAGCCCCAGCGCAATGTCCTCGGTCAACTGCCGGGCGCGGTACTGAATGTCGCTGGAGTCCTTGAATGCCGCCTGCAATTGATGGATGTGCGCAGCCAGGCGCTTGTCACCATGGCCATCGCCCAACTCACTGAACAGCGCGTCGAGCACACCCGGTTCTTTCGACAGGGCACGCAGCACGTCGAGACATTGCACGTTGCCGGAGCCTTCCCACGTCGAATTCACTGGCGCCTCGCGGTAAAGCCGCGGCAGGATGCTCTCTTCGACATAACCCGCGCCGCCCATGCATTCGGCGGCTTCGTTGATCATGGCCGGCGCCCGCTTGCAGATCCAGTACTTGCCCACTGCCGTCACCAGCCGGGCGAATTTGGCTTCCTGTGAATCATCCAGATGATCCAGCGCGCGGCCCATGCGCAGGCTCAAGGCCAGGGCGGCTTCGCTTTCCAGCGCCAGATCCGCCAACACGTTCTGCATCAACGGCTGTTCGCTGAGCAGTTTGCCGCCAACCGAACGGTGAGCGCAGTGATGGCTGGCCTGAGTCAGCGCCTGACGCATCAGTGAACTGGACCCGACCATGCAATCGAAGCGGGTCATGGCGACCATCTCGATGATCGTTGGAACACCCCGGCCCTCTTCACCGACCATCCACGCCAGCGCACCACGGAACTCCACTTCGCTGGAGGCGTTGGAGCAGTTGCCGAGCTTGTTCTTCAGGCGCTGGATGTAGAACTGATTGCGTGTGTCGTCCGGGCGGTGACGCGGCAACAGGAAACAGGTCAGGCCCTTGTCGGTCTGCGCCAGTGTCAGGAACGCGTCGCACATCGGCGCCGAGCAAAACCACTTGTGCCCCACCAGTTCATAGGCCTGGCCCGGACCGCTGGCACCGACCGGATACGCCTTGGTGGTATTGGCCCGCACATCGGTGCCGCCCTGCTTCTCGGTCATGGCCATGCCGATGGTGACCCCGGCCTTGTGGGCCATGCCGACGTTGCGCGGATCGTATTCGGTGGCGAGGATTTTCGGCAGCCATTTTTCAGCCAGGTCCGGTTGTAGACGCATGGCCGGAACGCTGGCGAAGGTCATGGTCAACGGGCAGCCACTGCCGGCTTCGGCCTGGCTGTGCAGATACGACATCGAAGCTCGGGCGACATGGGCGCCGTCCTGCGGGTGCGCCCAGGGCAGCGAGGTCAAGCCGTGCTCGACCGCAGCGCGCATCAATTGGTGATAGGCCGGATGAAATTCCACCAGATCGATACGATGACCAAACCGGTCATGGCTGTTGAACACCGGCTTGTTCTGATTGGCCAGGAACCCGGCTTCCATCAACGGGCCACCGGCCAGTGCGCCGTAGGCATCGATCCGCGATTCGGCCCAACCGGCCCCGAACCGCCGCGACCATTCCTGCAACGGCAAATCGATGCGGTACAGGTTGGCGCCATCCAGTGACGGTGGCTGGTTGGTGACTTCGTGGGTTTCGGCGAACTGATGCAGGTTCATGACAGGGCTCCTTTGGTCGGCCAAGGGACTTCAGTTAAGCACCACCCCTCGGCCGAACAAAGTGTCATATACGCCTAACTGTCGGCGCTTTCGCCCTGTTGCGAGCAGAGCACACGGCGGTAGAGCGCGGCCTGCAAGTCTTCGAATTTCACCGGTTTGCTCAAGTGATCAATCACCGCACCGGTCGGGCAGCGCTCACGGTCACCGCCCAGGGCAATCACGAACAGCGGCAGTTCGGCATAACCCGGCAAAGCGCGGATCTGGCAGCACGCCGACTCACCGCCCTGCAGCGGCAACTGAGAATCGACCAGCACCGCATCAAACCCTTCGCGCTGCAAGAGATCGAGCGCGACGTCGGCGCTGTCGGCCGTACGCACGCGGAATCCCAGCTTGAGCAACATGCCGCGCATCACCAACTGACTGATGCTGTTGTCATCCACCAACAGCACGGCACAATCCTGAGGCAAGCGCAGGCGCGGAAAATCCCGGGACATCAACGGCGTCACCGGGCGTTCGGCCACCGCCAGTCCGACTTCCACATCAAGCTGAAACCGGCTGCCGCGTCCTGGCTCGGTGCGATGCGTCAGGCGTCCACCGAGCAATTCGACCAACTGTCGGCAAATCGCCAGGCCAACACCCAGGCCACCATATTCACGGGTCATCGAGGCATCGAGCTGGAAGAACCGTTGATACATCTTGGCCTCCCCCAAATCAGTGAAGCCAATGCCCGTATCGATCACCGCAAAGGTCAACGCCAGCCGGTCGGGCTCAATGGCCTTGCCGGTCACCCGCAGGGCCAGGCCGCCGATCCTGGTGAACTTGATGGCATTATCCAGCAGACATTCCAGGCACTGCGCGATCTTGACGTTGTCGCCGTGCAAGCGATCCGGCACACCTGGCGCGATATCGACCTTGAAGTCCAGCGATTTGCTTGATGCGTTGCCCTCGAACTGCATGCGCAGTGCCTCGACCATGCCGCGCAAGCTGAAGGTATCGGCCGAGGCCTTGAGTTTGCCGGCCTGCAGTTCGGTGAGGGTGAGGATGCCGTTGACCATACGCATCATGTCCCGCGCCGATCCCGCAGCCGTCTGCTGATACTGCTCGAGCTCCGGGTCCATTTCGACCGTCTGCATCAGCTCCAGCGAACCGATCACACCGTTCATCGGCGTGCGCAGTTCGTGGGTCAGGGTGGCAAGGAACTCGTCCTTGAGCTTGTTACTGCGAGCCAGTTGCTGGTTGAGCACTTCAAGCTTCTGACTGGCGTCGAATAGCGTTTGCGCCTGCTGTTCGCGCATGTCGTTGATACGGTCGGCCAGCGCCAGGGACAGCAACGCCACTTCGATGGCCGAGCCGATCTGGCTGGAATACATGGTCAGGAACACGTTCGGCAGGTAGCCCAGCACCATCAGCGTATTGACGATGCCGCCGAGCAAAAACGCCGACCAGGCAATAATGAAATACCGCGCCACCCGCAGCCCCCGCAGCCAGGCAAAGATCCCGGCGGCAAAAATCACCACGGTGAACGCCAGCGCCAGCGCCGTGGCCAGGCGCAGGGCCAGGGCGTAACTGCTCATCAACGACAGTCCGACCACCAGTACACCGAAGGCAACCAGCGCCAGCAACAAGCGGTCGAGCCAGCGACTGTGGGTAGCCATTTGCAGGAAACTGCGGGCGAACTGACTGCCGAACAACCCCGCACAGCCGATGAAAAACGGCGTCGCGGCGTTGGCCCACCAAGGGTTTTCCGGCCAGAAATACTGCACGGCCGCACCGTTTACCGACAGCTGATACAAGCCGAACGAGGCGATATAGAAGATGTAGTAGAGGTAACTGGTGTCGCGCACGCTGAGGTAGATGAACAGGTTGTAGACCAGCATCCCCAGCAGCACACCGTAGATCAGCCCCAGTACGTAGAGGCGCACGGGTTGCTCTTCGAGGTAGGCGGTGCTCGACCACAGGGTTACCGGTGCCTGGATCGAGCCTTCGCTTTGCAATCGCAGGAATACGGTTTCGGCCTGGTCCGGTTTGAACGTCAGGTCGAACAAATAGTTGTTCTGACGAATCTCGCGGCTGGCGAACGGCAAGGCATCGCCGGTCTGCCTGACCCGCTGATAGTTGCCGGCCGCATCAGGCAAATAGAGATCAAGATGATCGAGGGGCGGATAGGCCAGTTCCAGCAGCCAGGTCCGTTGCGCCGCCGGATTGGCCGGACGGTAATGCAGGTCGATTTTCAGCCAGAACACCGAACGCGAGTACCCGGCGTTGAGCGTGTCCTTGTGGTGCGGTTTGAAGTTTCCGGCCGCCGCTTGCGCACGGATATCCGCAATGGTCGCCTGACCACCTGCGTCCTCATAGACCTGCAGGGTTCGGCCCAAGGGGAGGCTTTGAGTGAACTCATCGAACTCGACGGCGTTTGCCAGGAGGGGCAAACACAACAGCAACATCAGCAAATAGTGCATTGAAGCCCCAGCGTGGCCTGTCCGGTTCTGTCAGGAAGCCCCCCATTCCTTTTGAGCAGACGTAAAACCGATATTACCTGTTATTGGTTTGGATCCACTCTAGCATAGCCGTTGATAGCCATTAAACACCATTGAAATTTTTCCTACAAAGGCTCTAGGACGGGCGTTACAGCGCCATGTATTGAGTTAGAGCTGTTGGCTTGGTCAGAAAGATCAAAAGATCGCAGCCTTCGGCAGCTCCTACGGATTTGCATCGATCCACGGTCCATGTAGGAGCTGCCGCAGGCTGCGATCTTTTGCTCGCTGCGCAATCGGCTCCGATACGTGCGCACACCGAAAAAACATGTTTGGTGGTAAGCTCGCGCACCATGAATATCTACAGCTCTCGCCCCGTTGTCCTCTGTCTCTCCGGCCACGACCCAAGTGGTGGCGCCGGCTTGCAGGCAGATATCGAAGCCCTGCTCGCTCAGGGTTGCCATGCGGCTCCGGCCGTCACCGCCCTGACCGTGCAAGACACCGTCAATGTCACTGACTTCCGCGTCCTCGACCGTGAGTGGGTACTGGCCCAGGCCAACGCCGTGCTCAACGATTCCGAAGTCGCGGCGGTCAAACTGGGCATGCTCGGTTCCCTGGAAATGGTCGACACCGTGGTCGAACTGCTTTCGGCGCACCCGCACTTGCCGGTGGTCTGCGATCCGGTGCTGCGCGCCGGCGGCGGCGGACGCCTGGGCAAGGACGAAGTCGGCTATGCCATGCGCGAACGCCTGCTGCCCTTGTCGATCATTGCGACCCCCAACCTTCCCGAAGCCCGGATCCTCGCCGAACTGCCTGAAGGCACCGCGGACGAGTGCGCTGAAAAACTCCTGCCGTTCGTCAAACACCTGCTGATCACCGGTGGCCATGGCGACGAAACCGAAATCCACAATCGCCTGTACAGCCGCGACGGCCTGCGCGAAACCTTTACCTGTCAGCGCTTGCCGGGCAGCTATCACGGTTCCGGCTGCACCCTGGCCAGTGCGCTGGCCGGTCGTCTGGCCCAGGGCGAAAACCTCGCCAGTGCGGTACAGACCGCGCTTAACTACACATGGCGCACCCTGCGTGATGCCGAGCAGCTGGGCAAAGGCCAGTTTGTGCCGCGCCGTTTGCCACTGGATTTCTGTTCGTAACTTCCATTTGTAATGCGGTGAGGCTTGTCCGATGAAACTACGTGGTCTATACGCCATTACCGACAGTCATTTGCTGGACGGCAAGTTGCTCAAGTACGTGGAGGCGGCGCTGGAAGGCGGCGTCACCTTGCTGCAATACCGCGACAAGAGCAGCGACGAGGCCCGGCGCCTGCGTGAGGCCGAAGCCTTGCGCGAGCTGTGCGAGCGCTATAAGACCCGGTTGATCATCAACGACGACGCCGAACTGGCCGCCCGCCTGAACGTGGGCGTGCACCTGGGCCAGGCCGACGGCCCTCTGTCACCGACCCGTGCCCTGCTCGGCTCCAAAGCCATCATCGGCTCGACTTGCCACGCGCAACTCGAACTGGCCGAACAAGCGACAAAAGAAGGCGCCAGTTACGTCGCCTTCGGCCGCTTCTTCAATTCCAACACCAAGCCCGGCGCACCGACCTGCAGCCTCGACCTGCTCGACCAGGCCCGCAAGCAGTTGCACTTGCCGATCTGCGCGATCGGCGGCATCACCCTGGATAACGCCGCCCCACTGGTGGCCCATGGCGTCGATCTGCTGGCGGTGGTGCATGGCCTGTTTGGCGCCGAGAGCACGACGCAAGTGACCCGTCGTGCCCGCGCCTTCAACGAATTGTTTTCTATTTAAGTAGCTTAAAATCTGATTTGAGAGCCCGATCATGTCTCGTTCCGAAACGCTGTTTGCCAATGCCCAAAAACACATTCCCGGTGGCGTGAACTCGCCGGTTCGCGCGTTCAAGAGCGTCGGCGGCACGCCGTTGTTCTTCAAGCATGCCGAAGGCGCCTACGTCACCGACGAAGACAACAAGCGCTATGTGGATTACGTCGGCTCCTGGGGCCCGATGATCCTCGGCCACAGCCACCCGGACGTGCTGGACGCCGTGCGCAAACAGCTTGAGCACGGTTTGTCCTACGGCGCCCCGACCGAGATGGAAACGCAGATGGCCGACCTGGTCTGCTCGCTCGTGCCGTCGATGGAAATGGTGCGCATGGTCAGCTCCGGCACCGAAGCGACCATGAGCGCCATTCGCCTGGCCCGTGGTTTCACCGGCCGCGACAGCATCATCAAATTCGAAGGCTGCTACCACGGTCACTCCGACAGCCTGCTGGTCAAGGCCGGCTCCGGCGCACTGACCCAGGGTGTACCGAGTTCGGCCGGTGTACCGGCAGCGTTCGCCAAACATACCCTGACCCTGCCGTTCAACGACATCGACGCCGTTGAAAGCATGCTCGCCGAAGTCGGCCAGGATGTGGCCTGCATCATCGTCGAGCCAGTGGCTGGCAACATGAACTGCGTGCCGCCGGCACCGGGTTTCCTCGAAGGCCTGCGGACCCTGTGCGACAAGCACGGCGTGGTGCTGGTTTTCGACGAAGTGATGACCGGTTTCCGCGTCGCCCTCGGCGGTGCCCAGGCGTACTACGGCGTGACACCGGACCTGACCACCTTCGGCAAGATCATCGGTGGCGGCATGCCGGTCGGCTGCTTCGGCGGCAAGCGCGAAATCATGCAGCGCATCGCTCCGCTGGGCCCGGTCTACCAGGCCGGCACGCTGTCCGGTAACCCGCTGGCGATGGCCGCCGGCCTGACCACCCTGCGCCTGATCAGCCGCCCGGGCTTCCATGCCGAGCTGACCGACTACACCACTCGCCTGCTCGACGGCCTGCAACAGCGCGCCGATGCGGCCGGCATTCCGTTCGTGACCACCCAGGCCGGCGGCATGTTCGGCCTGTATTTCAGCGGCGCCGACGACATCGTCACCTTCGATGACGTCATGGCCAGCGATGCTGCCCTGTTCGGTCGCTTCTTCCATCTGATGCTGGAAGGGGGCGTCTACCTGGCACCGAGCGCCTTCGAAGCCGGTTTCACTTCGATCGCTCATGGCGAAGCCGAGCTGAAACTGACCCTGGACGCCGCCGAGCGCGCCTTCGCTGCCTTGAAATAACGCTGTGGCGCTGACGTTGGCCATTGCCGGCGTCAGCTTTCACCTACACGCCCGCCTGTATTCCTACAGTTTCAGCAAAAATCCCTCGCAAAACGGGTGATATATTTCCCGCGCAGCAGAAAAACGAGTAAAGACTTTGTAAGGTTGCCCCTGCTTATTTCATAATGCGCGCTTATTGGATCCCTCGATGGGTCCGCGCGCCCTTCAGAGGTAAGTCGATTCCCATGAACCGCACCGGCCGCACCCTTGCACTGGGCTGCCTGTTGCTTCTTCAGCCCCTGCTCGCGCACGCACAAGCAGGCGGCAACTCGTTGTTAATCCCAGCGATGGGTCGCTGCACCCTCAATACCCAGCCGCAAGACCTGGAACAGGCGCTCGCCGCCTGCCAGAAAGCGTCGGATGAAGGGGATGCGCAAGCGCAATACGAGTTGGGTGAGTTCTACTACGAAGGCAAAAACGCGCCGCGCGACCTCAATCAAGCCCTGAGCTATTTCGAAAAAGCCTCGCTGCAAGGCCACGCCCAGGCACAATTCAAGCTCGGTACCATGTTCTTCCACGGCGAAGGCGTGCCGGCCAATAACGTTCAGGCGTACATCCTGCTGAAGATGGCGGCGGTCAACGGCGCCGAAGATGCCCTGGACACCGCCGACGAAGTCACCGAAAAAATGCCCCGCGAAGAACTCGAAGTCGCCACCCAGGTGCTCGGGCAAATTTTCCGTAAATATTTGATGGAGTTGCAGAGCGCTGACGGGCGTACGCCTTTCGCACCACTGCCCTGATTTCTGCTGTGTTCTGACTTCCCCAATCGCGAGCAAGCTCGCGATTGGGGGCAACTCGATACTGGAACTTACTTCTCAGGCATCGGCATCGGAAACGGCATGACATTGCCAACCGCGCCACGGGCTTCGCTGATTTTCGGTGTCCCCAGACGCTCGACTTCGTCGATACGCACGATCGAATGCATCGGCACAAAGCTGCGCACCACGCCTTCGAACTGAGCCTTGAGCTTTTCTTCGCTCGGATCAACAACCACTTGCGTGCGCTCGCCAAAGACGAACTCTTCCACTTCCAGAAAGCCCCACAGATCACTTTGATAGATCTGCTTGGCGTACATTTCGAACACCTGGCCCTGGTTGAGGAAAATCACCTTGTAGATTGGAGCTTCACGTTTAGTCATGGTGGGCGGGTAACACATCGGGGTAAAAATGAGGGCGCGAACTATAGCACAGCCGCCGGACGCACAACGGTAGGAACCATGGGACATGTCCCCTATAATGCGCGGTTCTTTGAATCAGGTGATGACTCTTTCCATGGCCAAGAAGCTTTACATCGAAACCCACGGTTGCCAGATGAACGAGTACGACAGCTCGCGCATGGTCGATCTGCTGGGCGAACATCAGGCCCTGGAAGTCACCGCCCGCGCTGAAGACGCCGACGTGATCCTGCTCAACACCTGCTCGATCCGCGAACGTGCACAGGACCGTGTCTATTCCCAGCTCGGTCGCTGGCGCGAACTGAAGCTGGCCAACCCGGACATGGTGATCGCCGTCGGCGGTTGCGTGGCCAGCCAGGAAGGCGCGGCCATCCGCGATCGCGCGCCGTACGTCGACGTGGTCTTCGGCCCGCAGACCCTGCACCGCCTGCCGGAAATGATCGACGCCGCGCGCATCAGCAAGCTGCCGCAAGTCGACGTCTCGTTCCCGGAAATCGAAAAATTCGACCATCTGCCCGAACCGCGCATCGACGGCCCGAGCGCTTACGTGTCGGTGATGGAAGGCTGCAGCAAATATTGCACGTTCTGCGTGGTGCCCTACACCCGCGGTGAAGAGGTCAGCCGGCCGTTCGACGACGTGATTGCCGAGATCATCCACCTGGCCGAAAACGGCGTGCGTGAAGTGACGCTGTTGGGGCAGAACGTCAACGGCTATCGCGGCCTGACCCATGACGGGCGCCTGGCGGATCTGGCCGAGCTGATCCGTGTGGTCGCCGCGGTCGACGGCATTGAACGCATCCGTTACACCACGTCGCATCCGCTGGAATTCTCCGACAGCCTGATCCAGGCGCACGCCGACGTGCCGGAGCTGGTCAAGCACCTGCACTTGCCGGTGCAATCGGGCTCGGACCGCATCCTCGCTGCGATGAAACGCAATCACACCGCGCTGGAATACAAATCCAAACTGCGCAAACTGCGCGCCGCCGTGCCGGGGATCAGCATCAGTTCGGACTTCATCGTCGGCTTCCCGGGCGAAACCGAGAAAGATTTCGAGCAAACCATGAAGCTGATTGCCGACGTCGGCTTCGACTTTTCCTACTCGTTCGTCTACAGCCAGCGCCCGGGCACACCGGCCGCCGATCTGGCCGACGACACGCCGCAAGAGCTGAAAAAAGAGCGGCTGAATGCCCTGCAGCATCGCCTGAACCAGCAAGGTTTCGAGATCAGCCGACAAATGGTCGGTTCGATCCAGCGGATCCTGGTAACCGATTACTCGAAAAAAGACCCGGGCGAGCTGCAAGGCCGGACCGAGAATAACCGGATCGTCAACTTTCGCTGCGACAATCCGACCCTGATCGGCCAGTTCGCGGACGTGCACATCGATGCCGCGCAGCCGCATTCGCTGCGGGGGTCGCTGGTGTAGGAGCGAGCTTGCTCCTGGCGGCGTTCCGACGATGGTCGTCAACGATGACGCGTGCATCCTGAATGAACGAGGGGCATTCAAGCCCTTCGCGAGCAAGCTCGCTCCTACAGAGTCCGCGCCAGAGGCAGGAATCGGGTTGCCTCATTTAAGAGCTTTCGCGCCCACGCCACTGGCGCTATCCTTGATTCATCACTATTGCCCCAGGGCGGCTAAATACGACCTTGAACGCACCCATAGAACCACATCGTTTCATCCTCGAGCCTTTTGAAGCTCGTCGCTTCGCCAATCTCTGCGGGCAATTCGACGAGCATTTGCGCTTGATCGAACAGCGCCTGACCATCGAGATCCGCAATCGCGGAAACCAGTTCGAGCTGATCGGCGAACCCAAACACACCACCTCCGCGGAAAACCTCCTGCGCCGCCTGTATCGGGAAACCAAGGGTACCGAGCTGTCGCCGGACATGGTGCACCTGTTCCTGCAGGAATCGGCCGTCGAGCAGCTGGACAACCACTCTCCCGCCGAACCGTCCGTGGCCCTGCGCACCAAGAAAGGCATGATTCGCCCCCGCGGCTTGAATCAGCTGCGCTACGTGAAGGAAATCCTCGGTAACGATATCAACTTCGGCATCGGCCCGGCCGGTACCGGCAAGACCTACCTGGCTGTGGCCTGCGCGGTGGATGCACTGGAGCGCGAGCAGATTCGCCGCATCCTGCTGGTGCGTCCGGCGGTCGAAGCGGGTGAAAAACTCGGCTTCCTGCCCGGCGACCTGTCGCAAAAAATCGACCCGTACCTGCGTCCGCTCTACGACGCACTCTACGAAATGCTCGGCTTCGAATACGTCGCCAAGCTGATCGAGCGCCAGGTGATCGAAGTCGCGCCGCTGGCCTACATGCGCGGCCGTACGCTGAACAACAGCTTCATCATCCTCGACGAAAGCCAGAACACCACGGTCGAGCAAATGAAGATGTTCCTGACCCGGATCGGCTTCGGCTCCACGGCCGTCATCACCGGTGACATCACCCAGGTCGACCTGCCTCGCGGCACCAAGTCCGGGCTGCACCACGTGATCGAAGTGTTGAAAGACGTGCCGGGCATCAGCTTCACGCACTTCCAGCCCAAGGACGTCGTGCGTCATCCGCTGGTACAGCGCATTGTCGAAGCCTATGAGCGCTTCGAAACCAAAGCGGCCGATGATGCAGCCGCCAAGGATAGCCGCCGCGATGCTTGAGCTTGACCTGCAAATCGCCACCCAAGCCCCCGCCCCCAGCGAAGCCGAATTCCGCCAGTGGTGCGAACTGGCTTTGCGCCAGCGCACCGCCGATTCGGAGATGACCATTCGCCTGGTCGACGAAGCCGAAGGCCGCGAGCTGAACCACACCTGGCGGCAAAAGGATTACGCAACTAACGTCTTGTCATTCCCGGCCGATGTGTCGGATGAGTTCCTCGACATCCCGCTGCTGGGCGATCTGGTGATCTGCGTGGCCGTGGTCGAGCGCGAAGCCGCTGAACAGGGCAAGGAGCTCAAGGCTCATTGGGCACACCTGGTGATTCACGGCTGCTTGCATCTGCTCGGTTACGACCATATTGATGACGACGAAGCCGAAGAGATGGAAGCACTGGAACGAACGTTGCTTGCAGAACTGGGCTTTCCCGATCCGTACGCGGACGACGAAACCGATTCATCCCCTACCGAAACAACAAAGGATTCAGAGTAATCGCTATGAGCGAAGATCGATCGAGCAACGGGCAGAAGTCATGGCTGGGTAAGCTCACCCAGGCTTTTGCCCACGAGCCGAAAAACCGCCAGGAGCTGCTGGAGCTGCTGCGCGATGCACACCAGAACAAACTGCTGGACAGCGAAGCGCTGGCCATCGTCGAAGGTGCGATCCAGGTGGCTGACTTGCAGGTTCGGGACATCATGGTCCCGCGCTCGCAAATGGTCAGCATCAAGGCGACCCAGACACCCCGCGAGTTCCTGCCCGCCGTGGTCGACTCGGCCCACTCCCGCTACCCGGTGATCGGCGAAAGCCACGATGACGTGATGGGCGTGTTGCTGGCCAAGGACTTGCTGCCGTTGATCCTCAAGGAGAACGGCGACAGCTTCAACATCAAGGACCTGCTGCGTCCGGCCACCTTCGTGCCGGAATCCAAGCGCCTTAACGTGCTGCTGCGCGAATTCCGCGCCAACCACAATCACATGGCCATCGTCATCGACGAGTACGGCGGCGTGGCCGGTTTGGTGACCATCGAGGACGTGCTGGAGCAAATCGTCGGCGACATCGAAGACGAACACGACGTCGAAGAAGACAGCTACATCAAGCCGCTGCCCAGCGGTGATTTCCTGATCAAGGCCCTGACACCGATCGAGAACTTCAACGAATTTTTCGACAGCGAGTTCTCCGACGATGAGTTCGACACAGTTGGCGGCCTGGTGATGAGCGCGTTCGGGCATTTGCCAAAACGTAACGAAATCACTGAAATCGGCCCGTACCGCTTCCGCATCCTGAACGCCGACAGCCGTCGGATTCACTTGCTTCGCCTGACGCCCATTGCTCGCTAAGGATTGAAATGCGCTGGACAACCCGCCCCGGCTGGCCCGGTAACCTGCTGGCCGTGGCGGCCGGTGCAATCACCACCCTGGCCCTGGCGCCGTTCGATATCTGGCCACTGGCACTGCTCGCCGTCGGCCTGTTCTATGCCGGTTTGCGCGAACTGAGCCCACGCCAGGCGCTGGGTCGCGGCTGGTGTTTCGGTTTCGGCCTGTTCGGTGCCGGCACCAGCTGGATCTACTACAGCATTCACCACTTCGGCGGCGCGTCAATGCTGCTGGCCGGCTTCCTGATGCTGATCTTCACAGCGGCGATTGCCTGGTTCTTTGCCCTGCCCGCCTGGATTTGGGCGCGCTGGCTGCGTCGCAATGAGGCACCGCTGGCCGACGCGCTGGCCTTCGCTGCACTGTGGGTTGGCCAGGAAGCTTTCCGTGGTTGGTTCCTGACAGGTTTCCCGTGGCTGTATTCCGGTTACAGCCAACTCGATGGCCCGCTGGCCGGGCTTGCTCCCATCGGCGGGATGTGGCTGATTTCCTTTACCCTGGCCCTGACAGCTGCGCTGATCTACAACGGCTTGCGCCTGGTTCGCACGGGGCGTAAAGGCTTCATCGCTGCCGGTATATTGCTGCTGGTCGGCCCATGGCTGGTCGGTATGGCGCTCAAGCACCACGCCTGGACCAGCCCGTCGGGCCCGCCACTGAGCGTCGCCGCCATACAGGGCAACGTCGAACAAAGCATGAAGTGGGACCCGGCGCAGCTCAACGCGCAACTGGCGTTGTACCGCGACATGAGTTTCAGCTCCAGGCGAGCCGACCTTCTCATTTGGCCGGAAACCGCGATTCCGGTGCTCAAGGAGTCCGCCGAGGGCTACCTGAACATGATGGGCAGCTTCGCGGCCGAACGTAAGTCGGCGTTCATTACCGGTGTCCCGGTGCGCATGGAAGTACGCCACGAGAAGCGTTTCTTCAATGGCATCACCGTTACCGGTGAAGGCGACGGCACTTACCTGAAGCAAAAACTGGTGCCGTTTGGTGAATATGTCCCCTTGCAGGACATGCTGCGCGGACTGATCGCTTTCTTCGACCTGCCAATGTCGGACTTCGCTCGCGGCCCGGCTGACCAGCCGTTGCTGCAGGCCAAGGGTTATCAGATCGCGCCGTTCATTTGCTATGAAGTGGTTTATCCGGAGTTCGCCGCCAGCCTTGCCGCCCGCAGCGACCTGCTGCTGACCATCAGCAACGACACCTGGTTCGGTACCTCTATCGGCCCCCTGCAACACCTGCAGATGGCGCAAATGCGCGCACTGGAGGCCGGCCGCTGGATGATCCGCGCCACCAACAACGGTGTGTCCGGCCTGATCAACCCGTTCGGCCAGATTACCGATCAGATCCCGCAGTTCGAACGTGGCATCCTGTATGGCGAAGTGGTACCGATGCACAACCTCACGCCGTACCTGCAATGGCGTTCGTGGCCATTGCTCATTGTCTGCGTGTTGTTGTTCGGTTGGGCGCTGATTGCGAGCCGGATGGCCAAGACCGTCTAGAAAAGATCGCAGCCTGCGGCAGCTCCTACAGGGGATTGCATTCCAACTGTAGGAGCTGCCGCAGGCTGCGATCTTTTGATCTTTACCGGTAAAACAACGAATAACCGATCTGCCCCACCGCCTCGTTCATCAATTGCCCGTTCTGCCAGATCGCCTTGAACTCCGGCAGCCAGCCACCCAGTGGCCGCGCGTTGTCGCCGCCCAGAAACCCTACCGGCGCCGGCACCACCTCAAACCCGGCCTTGCGAAAACTCCAGACCGCTCGTGGCATATGCGCGGCATGAGTCACGAGCACCACACGCTTGATGCCCTGTGGCAGCAGCACCTCGGCGCTGAACTGTGCATTTTCCCAGGTCGTGCGGCTGCGCCCTTCCTGCCAACGCACGCTCACGCCAAAATCGTCGCGCAAGGAGTCAGCCATCATCTGCGCTTCGCTGGGCGGCGTGCCGTAATGCAGGCCGCCGCTGGTCAATACCGGCAGGCCGGAAGCCTTGGCCAGCCGCGCGGCAAAGCGCTGGCGTTCCAGGCCTATACCCGTGGGCTGGTCGGCGCCCCAGGCCACATCACCACGCTCGCGCCCCGAGCCGAGGACCACGATCGCGTCCGCGCGCTGCCCCAGAATTGCCCATTCATCGCGGGCCAGCGGTGGCTCCCGCTCGAGCAGGCCGGCACTCCACTGCACCACCACCGGCAGGCTCATCAGCCAGAAACCACCCAGCCCCAGAGCAAAGCACGCACCGGCAAGCCTTGGCCTTGAGCGGCGCAACCACCAGGCGAGCAAAAGCAGCAGCAATAGAATGCCGGGTGGCAAAAGAAGTTGTTTCACGAAATAACGAAAAGGCATCGAGCATCTCCCGGAGATGCCCGAAGCCTAAGTGGGTTCGCGCAATGCGACAATCAATACAGGAGGACTATGCTTCAAAAAACCATGGAGTACGGCTCTGTGCCCTATTTGAACTGGAAAGACCGGACCTTTACCGCGTCTCTGCCGGGAACCTTGTCCTTGAGCCAGATAATCTTGGCCGAACGTGGTACGTCGAGTTGCTTTACCGCCTCTGACAAGCATCCGTGTGTCTCACGCTCACTGCGATCCAGATACGCCTTGACCAGTGCAAACTCTGCGGGGCTCAGACCACGCAGTTCCAGTTCCAGAGGGTGTTCGTCGCGCAACCGGCCAGCGGTCCTTGCCGCATCCAGGGCCAAGGCCAAACGATCGATCAGCCTTTCGTACAGCTCCGGTTTTGTAGCTTTTTGCTGAGACTCAACCATCCCTCACCTCATTGGAAGATAAGACCTACTCCCCAGTTAGAGCTTAGCTTCCATGAACAAACCGGCTGAACGCCGCGACCAACGGCCCTCGCAGCGGTTTTTGCAGGACGTGTGGCAGCAATCAGGGTTTCCCTCGGTAGAGCGCGGTCATGTATGCTACGGCGCTTCCTGTAACTCCACTTCCAGCTCGGCTGGGCCTCGAAAACGCCAATGTGGCGTGTTCACCGTCCAGCGTTGCATTGAAGAGGATTAGGCCACCCCTATTCAGTTCAAAAGTAGCCATGCACGAACAATATCAGCCCCGTGAAATCGAAGCCGCCGCCCAGTCGTTCTGGGACGAGCAAAAGTCCTTTGAAGTCAGTGAACAGCCAGGCAAGGAGACGTTCTACTGCCTGTCGATGTTCCCTTACCCCAGCGGCAAGCTACACATGGGGCACGTGCGCAACTACACCATCGGCGACGTGATCTCCCGCTACCAGCGCATGCAAGGCAAGAACGTTCTGCAACCCATGGGTTGGGACGCCTTCGGCATGCCGGCGGAAAACGCCGCGATGAAGAACAACGTCGCGCCCGCCAAGTGGACCTACGAAAACATCGCCTACATGAAGACCCAGCTGCGCAGCCTGGGCCTGGCGGTGGACTGGTCGCGCGAGGTGACCACCTGCAAGCCGGATTACTACCGCTGGGAACAATGGCTGTTCACCCGCCTGTTCGAAAAAGGTGTGATTTACAAAAAAAGCGGCACCGTGAACTGGGACCCGATCGACCAGACCGTCCTGGCCAACGAGCAAGTGATCGACGGTCGCGGCTGGCGTTCCGGCGCGCTGATCGAAAAGCGCGAAATCCCGATGTACTACTTCAAGATCACCGCCTACGCGGATGAGCTGCTGGAGAGCCTCGACGACCTGCCGGGCTGGCCTGAACAGGTCAAGACCATGCAGCGCAACTGGATCGGCAAATCCCGCGGCATGGAAGTGCAGTTCCCGTACAACGTCGATTCCATCGGCGAAGCGGGCGTGCTGAAAGTCTTCACCACCCGTCCGGACACCCTGATGGGCGCGACCTACGTCGCCGTGGCCGCCGAGCACCACCTGGCCACCCTCGCTGCACAGAACAATCCTGAGCTGCAAGCGTTCATCGCTGAATGCAAGGGCGGCAGCGTGGCTGAAGCCGACGTCGCCACCCAGGAGAAAAAAGGCCTGCCGACCGGCCTGTTCGTCGAGCACCCGCTGACCGGCGAAAAACTGCCGGTATGGGTCGCCAACTATGTGCTGATGCACTACGGCGATGGCGCGGTGATGGCGGTTCCAGCCCACGACGAGCGCGATTTCGAGTTCGCCCACAAGTACAACCTGCCGGTTAAATCGGTCGTGCGCACCAGTTCCGGTGATAGCAACCCGACGCCATGGCAAGACGCCTATGGCGAGTACGGCACGCTGATCAATTCCGGCGAGTTCGACGGCCTCGACTTCGCGGGTGCCTTCGACGCCATCGAAGTTGCGCTGATCAAGAAAGAACTGGGCGCCTCGCGCACCCAGTTCCGCCTGCGCGACTGGGGCATCAGCCGTCAGCGCTACTGGGGCTGCCCGATCCCGATCATCCACTGCAACACCTGCGGTGATGTGCCGGTACCGGAAGATCAATTGCCGGTCGTACTGCCGGAAGACGTGGTGCCGGACGGCGCCGGCTCGCCACTGGCGCGCATGCCTGAGTTCTACGAGTGCAGCTGCCCTAAATGTGGCCAGCCTGCCAAGCGTGAAACCGACACCATGGACACCTTCGTCGAGTCGTCGTGGTACTACGCCCGCTACGCCTCGCCGCACTTTGAAGGCGGCCTCGTGGAGAAATCCGCAGCCGACCACTGGCTGCCGGTGGATCAGTACATCGGCGGTATCGAACACGCGATCCTGCACCTGCTCTACGCGCGCTTCTTCCACAAATTGATGCGTGACGAAGGCCTGGTGAGCTCCAACGAGCCGTTCAAGAACCTGCTGACCCAGGGCATGGTGATCGCCGAGACTTACTATCGTCGCGAAGCCAATGGCGCTTACACCTGGTTCAACCCGGCGGACGTCGAGCTTGAGCGTGACAGCAAGGCCAAGGTGATCAGCGCCAAGTTGAAAGCTGATGGCTTGCCGGTGGAAATCGGCGGCACCGAGAAGATGGCCAAGTCGAAGAACAACGGTGTCGACCCACAGTCGATGATCGACCAGTTCGGTGCAGACACTTGCCGCCTGTTCATGATGTTCGCCTCGCCGCCTGACATGAGCGCGGAATGGTCTGACTCCGGCGTGGAAGGTTCGCACCGCTTCCTCAAGCGTGTCTGGCGTCTGGCTCAAGCGCACGTCACCCAGGGCCTGCCGGGCAAACTGGACGTCGCCAGCCTGAATGACGAGCAGAAAGCCGTTCGTCGCTCGATCCACCTGGCCATCAAGCAGGCCAGCCAGGACGTCGGCCAGAACCACAAATTCAACACCGCCATCGCCCAGGTGATGACACTGATGAACGTGCTGGAAAAAGCCGCGCAAGGCACCGAGCAGGATCGCGCACTGATTCACGAAGGTCTGGAAACCGTGACTCTGCTGCTGGCTCCGATCACGCCGCACATCAGCCACGAACTATGGAATCAATTGGGTCACGCTGATCCTGTGATCGACGCCGGTTGGCCGGTGCAGGACGACAGCGCACTGGTGCAGGACAGCCTGACGCTCGTCATCCAGGTCAACGGCAAGCTGCGTGGCCAGATCGAAATGCCCGCCAGTGCCAGCCGCGAAGAAGTCGAAGCAGCCGCCCGCGCCAACGAGAACGTCCTGCGCTTCGTCGACGGTCTGACCATCCGTAAAGTGATCGTAGTGCCCGGGAAACTGGTCAATATCGTCGCCAGCTAATTGGATCAGGCGCCAGGCGAGCCTGGCGCCGAGTAAAACCTTTCGGGCCGCTTGATCGGCCCACATGGTTTCAAGGGGAGCAACAAGATGATCAAACGCAATCTACTGGTGATGGGCCTCGCGGTTCTGTTGAGCGCCTGCGGTTTCCAGCTGCGCGGCACCGGCACCGACGAACTGGCGATCAAGGAACTCGACCTGAGCGCCCGTAACGCCTACGGTCCAACCGTGACCCAGTTGCGTCAGGTACTGGAAGGCAACGGCGTCAAGGTCTATAACGGCGCACCTTACAAACTGGTGCTGACCAATGAGCAGGAAAGCCAACGCATCCTCAGCTACGCAGGTGCCGGTCGTGCTGGCGAGTACCAGGTGACCACCGTGTTGAACTACGACATCCGTGGTCGCGGTGACCTCCCACTGATGAGCGACAAGCTTGAAGTGCAGAAAATCTACCTGCACGACGGCAACAACCTGATGGGTTCCGACCAGGAAGCCGCAACGGCCCGGACAGAAGCTCGCCGCGAGCTGGTTCAACGCATGATGCTGCGCCTGCAACAACTGAGCCCAGGTCAACTGGATCAGCTGCAACAGACTGCCGAAGCCAAGGCCAAGGCTGATGCCGCGGCACTGGAAGCGGCAAAGAAGGCTGAAGCGGATACCCCGCGCCAGTCGCCTGTCGAACTGCCGCGGCAGTAAGACTTACGGGGCGTTCAGGCGCCCCGTTCGCCCTCTCTTATGAAGCTCGCCCCCGCCCAACTCGCCAAACACCTGCAAGGCGCCCTTGCGCCGGTCTACATCATCAGCGGCGATGACCCGTTGTTGTGCCAGGAGGCGGCCGACGCTGTTCGCACTGCCGCCCGTCAGCAGGGATTCGATGAACGCCAGGTGTTTGCCGCCGACGCCAGTTTCGACTGGGGGACGCTGCTGCAAGCCGGTGCCAGCATGTCGCTGTTCGCCGAAAAGCGCCTGCTGGAACTGCGCTTGCCTTCCGGCAAACCCGGCGACAAAGGTGCCTCCGCGCTGATCGAGTACTGCTCGCGCCCGGCCGACGACACCATACTGCTGATCAGCCTGCCGAAACTCGATGGTAGTGCGCAGAAAACCAAGTGGGGCAAAGCGCTGGTCGAAGGACAACAGACCCAGTTCGTGCAGATCTGGCCAGTCGATGTCGCCCAGTTGCCAAGCTGGATCCGCCAACGTTTGTCCCAGGCCGGGCTTTCCGCCAGCCAGGACGCCGTTGAGCTGATCGCCGCGCGGGTCGAGGGCAACTTGCTGGCCGCCGCCCAGGAGATCGAAAAGCTCAAACTGATGGCCGAAGGAGGTCAGATCACCGTTGAAACCGTACAGGCGGCGGTGGCCGACAGTGCGCGCTTCGACGTCTTTGGGCTGACCGATGCGGTGCTCAATGGTGAAGCAGTCCATGCGTTGCGCATGCTCGAAGGATTGCGCGGCGAAGGCGTCGAGCCGCCGGTGATTCTCTGGGCCCTGGCCCGGGAGTTGCGCCTGCTGGCCAATATTTCCCTGCAATACAGTCAGGGCACGCCGCTGGACAAGGCCTTCAGCCAGGCTAAACCACCGGTCTGGGACAAACGTAAACCGTTGATGAGCAAAGCCCTGCAACGCTACTCGGCGCAACGCTGGGCGCAACTTTTGCTCGAAGCACAGCGTATCGACGCACAGATCAAGGGCCAGGCTGCGGGTTCGCCGTGGATGAGCCTGAGTCGGTTGACGTTGTTGATGGCCGGGCAAAAACTGGCGTTGCCTGCCGAATAAGATCAAGAGATCGCAGCCTTCGGCAGCTCCTACATGAGATTGCGTATACCTGTAGGAGCTGCCGAAGGCTGCGATCTCTTGATCTTTTTCCTACAAAACTCAAATCCATTTGCCCTATAGACAGCCCCCCAACTTCGGCCGATGATTTGCCCCGCAAAATCCACTCACTTGCGAGAAATCATCATGAGCAAAAAGCCATCGAAGCATGGCCCCAACAAAGCCAAATCCATCATCGCCCAGCCATTGTTCCGCAGCCGCCAGGAACGCCCCACCAAGGGCAAAGGCAGTTACCGCCGCGAAGCCTTCCAGTCTGACAGCTGGGAGGCTTCTTGCTTTCTGGCGGCCTGAAAGGCAAGCATCCGCTCAACATGTTAAGGTTTGCACCTGATCCGTATTCCCTGGACCCGTGCATGCCCTTTTGTCTTTCCCGTCGTTGGCACTTGCGCCAATTGATTGCTGCCTCCAGCCTCGTTTTGCTAGTCGCCTGCGCGGAAAAACCTACCGCCGCCGACGCCCAGCCGCTTCAGACCCTCCCTGTCGCCACCGCCCCGGCGGTTGTTCCACCTGTGGTTCCGAACGGTGAAAACCTCGACATCCAACCCACCCAGACCTTCGCCGAGTGGCAGGCGGGTTTCCGCAAGGATGCCTTGGCCGCCGGTATCCGCGCCGATCTGTTTGATCGCGCTTTCGCCGATGTCAGCTTCGACCCCAGTGTGATTCGTGCCGATCGCAGCCAACCGGAATTCGCAAAACCGGTGTGGGAATACCTCGACGGCGCCTTGTCGCCGCTGCGGGTACGCAAAGGCCAGTCGCTGGTCAACCAGTACGCCGACATCCTGCAAAGCATCGAGCAGCGTTACGGCGTTGATCGTCAGGCGTTGGTGGCCGTGTGGGGCATGGAAAGCAACTTTGGCCAGTTCCAGGGCAGCAAGTCGGTGATCAACTCGCTGGCGACCCTGGCCTACGAAGGCCGTCGTCCCGGTTTCGCCCACGCACAATTGATTGCCGCCCTGCAAATCCTGCAACAAGGCGATATCGAACCCGAGAAGATGCTCGGATCCTGGGCCGGCGCCATGGGCCAGACCCAGTTCATTCCGACCACCTACAACACCCATGCCGTCGACTTCGATGGTGATGGGCGCCGCGATATCTGGGGCAGTTCGGCCGATGCCCTGGCCTCGACCGCGCATTACCTGCAAAGCTCAGGCTGGCAGAGAGGCCAGCCGTGGGGCTTCGAGGTGCAGTTGCCAGGCGGGTTCAACTACGTGCTGGCCGACGGCACGACTCGCAAGAGCGTCGCCGAATGGCGGCAACTGGGGATTACGCTGCCCAATGGTGGCCAGGTCCCGGCCGGCTCCGAGCAACTGTCCGCCGCCCTGCTGCTGCCGGCCGGTTACCGTGGACCGGCGTTCCTGGTGCTCGATAACTTCCGGGCGATCCTCAAGTACAACAACTCGTCGTCCTACGCCTTGGGGGTGAGCCTGTTGTCCGAACGCTTCAATGGCGCGGGACTGATCAGCGGCACGTGGCCAAAGGATGACCTGCCACTGAGCCGTACCGAGCGGATCGAGCTGCAAAACTTGCTGAGCACACAAAACTACGATGCCGGCACCGCCGACGGGATCATTGGTGCCAACACGCGCAAGGCGATCCGCAGCGCCCAACAGTCGTTTGGCTGGCCGGCGGACGGGTATCCGACGCACAAATTGCTGGAAGGCTTGCGTAACCGCTAAAAGCAAAAGATCGCAGCCTGCGGCAGCTCCTACGGGTGTACACAAAACCCCGTAGGAGCTGCCGCAGGCTGCGATCTTTTCAAGATATTCGCGACTTATCTGATTACCACATCCTGTTCCAAAACCAATTCCTTGTTCCCCGCATCCAGCCGCACCAACGCCCCCATCGGCAACGTCAGGTTCGGGTTGCAATGCCCACTGCGCCAGCCGGACAGCACCGGAATCGGCAATAGTTCGAAGGTCTGCTTGAGCAAACGCTCCAGCGCGACCACCTCAACTCCCGCGATGTCCCCCACCAGCACCCCATGCAGCTTGTGCAGGGTCCCCGCAAGACGTAGATGGGTCAGCAACCGGTCGATGCGATACAGTGGCTCGTTGATATCTTCGATGAACAGAATGACGCCCTCGGCATCGATCTGGTAGGGCGTACCCATCGTCGCGGCGATCATCGACAGGTTGCCACCGAGCAGGCGCCCATGAGCGACACCCGGTACGATCGTCGTCAATGGGCGGCCAATCGGATGCTTGAGCACGCTACCGGCCCTGCATTGCCCACTGAGCATATTAAAAAAAGAGGATTCGGTAGGTGGCAGTCGCTCACCCAGCAGATCGGCGTTGAGCAACGGGCCATGGAAGGTCACAAAACCCGCATAACGGCTGATCGCCAAATGCAGCGCGGTGATGTCGCTGTAACCGATGAATGGCTTGGCGTGGTGGCGCAACAACTGGAAATCGATGCGATCAAGCAACCGAGGCGTGCCGTATCCCCCGCGCAGGCAAATGATGGCATCGACCTCCGGGTCGGTGAACGCGGCGTGCAAGTCATTGAGTCGTACATCGTCGCTGCCGGCGAGATAGCCATCCTTCTCGAACACCCCGGGAAATATCCGCAGCGAGTAACCACGTGCGCGCATCCAGGCGATGGCCTTGTCGGTGTCCAGCGCTGCTGGGCCGGCAGGCGCGATCACGGCTATCAACCCTTGCATCGGCAACGCCGGTACGGGCGTGTGAGGCATGAGCGTGGGGTCAGGTCTTGCGGTCATCCATGGATCTCCCAGCGTAGAAGCGTCAAGCACACATTAGTCAGGAACGGCGACAAACAGAAGGGGATCAATCGTCCCGTCGTTCGCAGGAAAGGGCCGAAATCACTGTCAGACGGGCAAAAAAAGCCCGCAAGGCCGATTAAACCTTGCGGGCACTTTTCACAGCGCAGAATCAGGACGACATCAGCTCGGCCTTGACCAGCTTGGCCTGCTCGTCAGCGTGATACGAAGAGCGTACCAACGGACCGGACGCCACGTTCTTGAAGCCCATCTTGTAGCCTTCCTCGGCGAACCAGGCGAAGGTGTCCGGGTGCACGAAGCGCTGCACCGGCAAGTGGCTGCGGGACGGTTGCAGGTACTGGCCGAGGGTCAGCATGTCGATGTCGTGTTCGCGCATGCGCTTCATGACTTCGATGACTTCTTCGTCGGTCTCGCCCAGGCCCAGCATCAAACCGGACTTGGTCGGAATGTGCGGCATCATCTGCTTGAAACGTTGCAGCAGGGTCAGCGACCACTGGTAGTCCGAGCCCGGACGCGCAGCCTTGTACAGGCGCGGCACGGTTTCCAGGTTGTGGTTGAACACATCCGGCGGCTCGGCAGCAGTGATTTCCAGCGCGATGTCCATGCGGCCACGGTAATCCGGGACCAGGGTTTCGAGCTGCACATTCGGCGACAGCTTGCGGATTTCGCGGATGCAGTCGGCAAAGTGCTGGGCACCGCCGTCACGCAGATCATCACGGTCCACCGAGGTGATTACCACGTACTTGAGTTTCAGGTCGGCGATGGCGATGGCCAGGCTTTCCGGCTCGTTGACGTCCAGCGGCTTTGGACGGCCGTGGCCGACGTCGCAGAACGGGCAACGACGGGTGCAGATGTCACCCATGATCATGAAGGTTGCGGTGCCGCCGGAGAAGCACTCGCCCAGGTTAGGGCAGGAAGCCTCTTCGCACACGCTGTGCAGCTTGTGTTTGCGCAGCAGGGCCTTGATGCGGTCGACTTCCGGTGAAACCGGGATGCGGACACGAATCCAGTCCGGTTTTTTCGGCAATTCCGTAGTCGGAATGATCTTCACCGGGATGCGTGCAACCTTTTCGGCGCCGCGCAGCTTGACGCCGGCTTCTACCTTGGGACGCGGGGCCGGGCGCTCGGTGACATCGAGCGTCGGGATCATGGTTTGCACTGCATCAGTAGTCATATCAGTCGATTCCGCCCGTCAGGGTCGTCTGCTCAGCATAGTCGAGGTGTTTGACGAGCTGCGCGCGCAGCCGGGCACTTACCTCGGCAAATTCAATCGATCCTGCGTGATCGCTAAGCTGGGTCATCGCCAGCCCGGCATAGCCGCAGGGATTAATCCGTCGAAACGGTTCCAGGTTCATGTCCACGTTCAGGGCCAGGCCATGAAAGGAGCAGCCATGGCGGATCCGCAGACCCAGCGAGGCGATTTTCGCCCCGTCGACGTAGACACCCGGTGCATCGGGTTTGGCCACGGCGGTGACGCCGTAACTGGCCAGCAGCTCGATCAGGCACTGCTCCATCCGGGTGACCAGATCGCGCACACCAAACCCGAGCTTGCGCACGTCCAGCAGCAGATAAGCCACCAACTGGCCAGGCCCGTGGTAAGTCACCTGACCACCACGATCGACCTGCACCACCGGAATATCACCGGGGAGCAGCAAATGCTCGGCCTTGCCCGCCTGGCCCTGGGTGAACACCGGTGGATGCTCTACCAGCCAGATCTCGTCGGCGGCATCGCTGCCGCGTTCGTTGGTGAAGCGTTGCATGGCATGCCAGACCGGCTCGTAAGCCATCTGGCCGAGCTCGCGAAAGCCCAGCACACCGGACATCACAGCACCATGTGCACGAAACCGGTGGCCCGCAGTTCGCTGTTGATGTTGTACAGCTGGTCCTGGTCGGTCGCGACGATGTGCAACTGGATGGTGGTGTATTTGCCGTTGCTGCTCTGGCGCTCGTCAACACGCTCATCGTTGATCTTGGCGTGTTTCTCGACGATCTTGATGATCTTGTCCTTGTTGCCCACACCGGTATCGCTGATTACCTTAACGGGATAGTCAGTGACCGGGAATTCGATCTTTGGCGCCTTTACTTCGGTATCGGTCATGGCGTAACGGCCTCGTAAGCGTAAGCCGTGGCGACGGGCATGGCTGCGCGCCAGTTCAGCGCGGAGCCATGCAGGTGCACACTAAATTCAGTTGAACAAGCCGTAGAAGAATAGACGGATGCTATCCCACATGCGGCGGAAGATACCACCTTCCTCGACAGCGTCCAGAGCGATCAGATCAGCGCTGTGCACCACCTTGTCGTCCAGCTTCACTTCGACTTTACCGATCACGTCGCCCTTGGCGATTGGCGCGACCAGCTGCGGGTTCATTGTCATGCTGGCGGCGAGCTTTTTCAGCTGGCCTTTCGGCAGGGTCATGGTCAGGTCTTCAGCCAGGCCGGCCTTGACTTGATTGGTGGAGCCTTTCCAGACAGGTGCCTGGGCCAGTTCGGCGCCCTTCTGATAGAAGGTCTGGGTTTCGAAGAAGCGGAAACCGTAGGTCAGCAGCTTCTGGGTTTCGGCGGCACGGGCCACTTCGCTGTTGGTGCCGAACACCACGGCGATCAGACGCATGCCATCACGTACGGCCGAAGACACCATGCAGTAGCCGGCTTCGTCGGTGTGGCCGGTTTTGAGGCCGTCGACGGTCTTGTCGCGCCACAGCAGCAGGTTACGGTTCGGTTGCTTGATGCCATTCCAGAAGAACTCTTTCTGCGAGTAGATCGCGTAGTGAGCCGGGTCTTCGTGGATGATCGCGCGGGCCAGCACAGCC
Organism: Pseudomonas sp. 05L36; assembly: GCF_056398125.1. Lineage (NCBI taxonomy): Bacteria > Pseudomonadati > Pseudomonadota > Gammaproteobacteria > Pseudomonadales > Pseudomonadaceae > Pseudomonas > Pseudomonas sp. 05L36. The sequence continues at coordinate 29,214 of NZ_JBFTOU010000014.1, forward strand.
ATGTCGTGAGCCGACGAGTAGTGCTCAGGGTTCGGCAGGCCGGTCGGGTTCATGAAGTGGGTGTTGGTCATGCCCAGGTCGGCAACAGTCTTGTTCATCAGGTCGGCGAAGGCGTCTTCGCTGCCGGCGATGTGCTCGGAGAGCGCGACGCTGGCGTCGTTGCCCGACTGGATGATGATGCCGTGCAGCAGGTCGCTGACGGTGACCTGCGAGCCGACCTTGATGAACATCCTCGAACCACCGGTACGCCAGGCGTTTTCGCTGACGGTCACCGGATCGTTTTCGCCGATCTGGCCACGACGGATTTCCAGGGTCGCGATGTACGCAGTCATCAGCTTGGTCAGGCTGGCCGGCGGCAGACGCTGGTCACCGTTGTTCTCGACCAGCACGTTGCCGCTGCTGGCATCCATCAGAACGTAGGCTTTGGCAGCCAGTTGTGGTGGCGACGGCATCATCTCGGCCGCGAAGGCGGCTGGCGAGAGGAGCAGCGGGACTAGCAGACACAGGCGTTTGGCAAAGGTGGTGATGTTCATCCGTCTCTCGAAATCGCTAATGGAAACTGCCCGAAGGCAAAATTAAATCAGATGACTTTCTAACGAGTCATCGCGTGTTCAGTTGCTCACTCCAGTCACCCTTGCCGGGCTTTTGTTCTTCGACGAGCCAACAACCTGATTCACCCCCCAATCGCTGGTGAATCGTCAATCAAGTCCTACGTATTACTCGGTGACCACACTTGGCGAACCAAGGTTGGCCAGGCGCACGCTGTTCTGTACCTGGGCAATCTCACCCGGCGAACCGATCGGCCCCAGGCGAACCCTGTGCAGGGTCTGCTGATTGCGCACGATCGAGCTGATGAACACCGGAGCGCTCACCATCCCGCTGAGCTTCGATCTCAGGAGTTCTGCAGCGTCCGGGTTGGCGAACGCGCCCACCTGCAGATACTGGCCAGAGGCTGGTACAGAAGCGTTTTTTTTAGCATCGAGCTGCACAGGCACCGCTGCGGCGGCGTGTTGCTGCGGCGGCGGTGTCCATTGCTCGACGGTGCCGGCCGAAGCCGTGATCACCGGGGCGCTATTCTGCGCGACTTGCGGTTCGTTGAGCATCAAAGGCGCCGGACGGCCTTTGGCTGCCCACCACGTTTGCGGGTCGATGCCTTCGACCTTTACCCGCGCGGTGCCGGTTTCGGCATAACCGAGCTTTTTGGCCGCCGCGTAGGACAAGTCGATGATCCGGTCCGAATAGAATGGCCCGCGATCGTTGACCCGCAGAATCACGCTCTTGTTGTTGTCCAGGTTGGTCACCCGAACGTAACTCGGCAGTGGCAATGTCTTGTGCGCGGCACTCATGCCGTACAGGTCATACACTTCGCCGTTGGCGGTGTTCTGACCGTGGAACTTGGTGCCGTACCAGGACGCCGTACCCGACTGCACGTAGGTCTTGGACTCTTGCAGCGGAAAGTAAGTCTTGCCCAGCACAGTGTACGGGTTAGCCTTGTACGGGCCGGTGTGCAGGGTCGGCGTGGCGTCCGGGATGCGCGAAACATCGACATCCCACCATGGCGCGCCATCCTTGTGGGCGCGGTTGATGTCCAGCCCCGGCGTGGAGCGCACGGCGGTGGTGGACTTCTGGGCCGGCGCGCGGCTGGTCGAACAACTGGCGACCAACACGGTCAACGCGGCGAATGCCATCAGCTTCAGGGGTTTATCGATAGGCAATGCCCGCATTACTTGACGCCCCGTGCTTGGACCAGCTGTTCAGACAGTTGATGTACGGCCATGGCGTACATCACGCTGCGGTTATAACGCGTGATCGCGTAAAAATTCTTCAGGCCCATCCAGTACTCGGGGCCATTGTCGCCTTCCAGGCGGAAAGCGGTAACCGGCATATCATCGCGCAGCGCATCATGACTTGACCACCCCAGGGCTCGCAACTCCCCGACGGTTTTTGTCGGTTCGATTCCTGTGGTCAAACCCTCGTCGGCCTGATCGCCACGGACATCGGCGCGGCTGACTACCGTTTCGCCGGCGACCCAGCCATGACGCTTGAAGTAACTGGCGACACTGCCAATGGCATCGTCCGGGTTGGTCCAGATGTTGATATGGCCATCACCGTCGAAATCCACCGCATAGGCGCGGAAACTGCTCGGCATGAATTGCGGCAATCCCATTGCGCCGGCGTAGGAGCCTTTGAGCGTCAATGGATCGACCTGCTCTTCGCGGGCCAGCAGCAGGAACTCACGCAATTCCTTGCGGAAAAACTCGGCACGGGGAGGATAGTCGAAACCCAGGGTCGACAAGGCATCGATCACCCGGAAATTTCCGGTATTACGGCCGAAAAAGGTTTCAACGCCGATGATCGAGACTATCACCTGGGCCGGCACGCCGTATTCCTGCTCGGCACGGGCCAACACTGCTTCGTGCTGACGCCAGAAATCCACACCCCGGGCTATGCGCGCATCGGTGATGAACATCGGGCGATATTCGCTCCACTGTTTGACCCGTTCGGCGGGTTTCGAGATGGCGTCCAGAATCGACTGCTTGCGCTCGGCTTCGCGGAACACACCCATCAATTGTTCACCGGCGAAACCATAGTCGCGGGTCATTTCACCGACGAATTCGGCCACCTGGGGTGATCCTTCGTAGTCGCCGGCCAACGCTTCCTGCACGGTGCCAAGGATGCTTACCAGGCCGACCCATGGCGCATACCGAGTCGCCCAGCCACGCATTACTTGCATTGAAAGTTTCACCTTATTCAAACCTGCGCGATCCACTTGCGATGGGTATGGATCGACATCAAAACCCCAAACGCTGACAGCAGCGTCACCAGCGAAGTTCCTCCGTAGCTAATGAACGGCAACGGCACCCCCACCACCGGCAACAGGCCACTGACCATACCGATGTTGACGAAAACATAAACAAAAAACGTCATGGTCAGGCTGCCCGCGAGCAACTTGCCGAACAATGTCTGCGCCTGGGCGGTAATCACCAGTCCGCGGCCGATCAGCAGCAGGTAGATCAGCAACAGCGCGCAGATCCCCACCAGGCCGAATTCTTCACCCATTACTGCAATGATGAAGTCGGTGTGGCTTTCCGGCAGGAAGTCCAGGTGCGACTGGGTCCCCAGCAACCAGCCCTTGCCGAACACACCGCCGGAACCGATGGCGGCCTTGGACTGGATGATGTTCCAGCCCGTACCGAGCGGGTCGCTCTCCGGGTCGAGGAACGTCAGAATTCGCTGCTTCTGATAGTCGTGCATGATGAAGAACCACATGGCAACCGCCACGGGCACGGCGGCGGCCAGTACGCTGAGGATCCAGCGCCAGCGCAAGCCACCCATGAACAACACGAAAGCGCCGCCGGCCAGGATCAGCAGCGAAGTGCCGAGGTCCGGTTGACGCACGATCAGAATGAACGGCACGCCGATCAGCATCAGGCTGACGCCCACATGCTTGAGCTGGGGCGGCAAGGTGCGTTTGGACAAGTACCAGGCGATCGTCGCCGGCATCAGGATTTTCATGAATTCCGAGGGCTGGAAACGGATCACCCCGGGAATGTTGATCCAGCGGGTGGCGCCCATGGCGTTGTGGCCCATGATGTCCACCACCAGCAACAGCATTACCCCGACCACGTAGCCCAGCGGCACCCAGCGCGCCATGAAGCGCGGCTCGAACTGGGCGATGATGACCATCGACACCAGGCCGATGCCGAACGAAGTGGCTTGCTTGCCCAGCAGATCCCAGCTTTTGCCACTGGCCGAATACAGCACGAACAGGCTGCCGGCGGCGAGAGTCAGCAGCAGGATCAACAATGGGCCGTCGATGTGCAGGCGTTGCAGCAGCGTCGCACGGCGACGCATCACATCCTCGCTGGAGAGCATGCGATCGAAGTTATTCATCACGGGCGGTAGCCTCTGCACTGATAGGGCTGGCGTATTCGGGCTTCAACCGACCGTCTTGGTCCAGGAGCCAGGCATCCATGACTTGACGCACCACTGGCGCGGCGACGCCGGAGCCGGACTCGCCGTTCTCGACCATCACCGACACCACGATTTTCGGGTCGTCGGCCGGCGCGAAGCCGACGAACAAGGCGTGGTCACGGTGACGCTCCTGGACCTTGGAGCGGTCGTACTTTTCACCCTGCTTGATCGCGACCACCTGGGCCGTACCCGACTTGCCGGCGATTCGGTATTGCGCGCCGATCGAGGCTTTGCGCGCCGTACCCCGGGCACCATGCATAACCTGCTGCATGCCGTGGTTGACCTTGGTCCAGTCCGATGGGTCGCGCAGGATAATGTCCGGCATCGGGTTAGGGTCCACCGGCTTCTCGCCTTCGATGGTCCTGGCCAGGTGCGGACGATTCCAGATGCCTTTATTGGCCACCAGTGCGGTGGCCTGAGCCAGTTGCAACGGAGTCGATTGCATGTAGCCCTGACCGATCCCCAGAATCAGCGTTTCACCCGGGAACCATGCCTGGCGGCGGGTCGCGCGCTTCCATTCGCGGGTCGGCATCAGACCCGGCGACTCTTCGAACATGTCCAGGGAAACCTTCTGACCGATGCCGAACTTGGACAGGTACGACGACAACCGATCGATCCCCAGCTTGTGGGCCAGGTCATAGAAGTAGGTGTCGTTGGAGCGCATGATCGCCGTATCGAGGTCGACAAAACCGTCGCCGGTACGGTTCCAGTTACGGTATTTGTGGTCGTAGTTGGGCAGCATGTAGTAACCGGGGTCGAACACTCGGGTCGAAGCGGTCACCACGCCGGAATCCAGGCCGGCAATCGCCACCGCCGGCTTGATGGTCGAGCCCGGCGGGTACAAGCCACGCAGCACGCGGTTGAACAACGGCCGGTCGATGGAATCGCGCAGCTCGGAATAGGCCCTGGAGCTGATGCCGGTGACGAACAGGTTCGGGTCGAAACTCGGCTGGCTGACCATCGCCAGCACTTCACCGGTTTTCGGGTCCAGCGCTACCACCGCACCACGACGACCACCGAGCGCAGCTTCGGCGGCTTCCTGCAATTTGATGTCCAGGCTCAGGACGATGTCCTTGCCGGGAATCGGATCGGTACGCTTGAGCACGCGCAATACGCGGCCCCGGGCGTTGGTCTCGACTTCCTCGTAACCCACCTGGCCGTGCAATTCAGGCTCGTAGAAACGCTCGATGCCGGTTTTGCCAATTTGATGGGTGCCGCTGTAACTCACCGGATCCAGGGTCTTCAGCTCTTTCTCGTTGATCCGCCCCATGTAGCCCACCGAGTGCGCAAAGTGCGCGCCCTGCGGGTAGTGACGAACCAATTGCGCGACCACTTCCACACCCGGCAGGCGGAACTGGTTCACGGCGATGCGCGCAATCTGCTCTTCGGTCAGTTCAAACAGGATCGGCACCGGCTCGAACGGCCGGCGGCCCTGACGCATGCGCTTTTCGAAGATCACCCGGTCCTCGGGCGTCAGTTCCAGCACTTCGACGATCACGTCGAGCACCTGCTGCCAGTCGCCAGAACGCTCGCGGGTCATGCTCAGGCTGAAACTCGGCCGGTTATCGGCAATCACCACGCCATTGCGGTCGAAAATCAAGCCACGGGGCGGCGGAATCGGCTGCACATGGACGCGGTTGTTTTCCGACAGGGTCGAGTGGTACTCGTACTGGATCACCTGCAGGAAATACAGGCGCGCGATCAGCACGCCAATCAGCGTCACCACTGCAATGGCCCCGAACACGACGCGGCCACGCACCAGACGGGCGTCTTTTTCGTGGTCCTTGATGCGGATCGGCTGGGACATGAGGGCAGAGCTACTTGTGGTAAGGGTGACCGGACAGCACGGTCCAGGCACGGTACAACTGTTCGCCGATCAGGATCCGCACCAGCGGGTGCGGCAAGGTCAGCGGCGACAACGACCAGCGCTGGTCAGCCCGGGCACAGACTTCCGGCGCCAGCCCTTCGGGGCCGCCGACCATGAAGTTGACCGTACGCGAGTCCAGCCGCCAGCGATCAAGCTCGACCGCCAGTTGCTCGGTGCTCCAGGGCTTGCCGTGGACTTCGAGAGTGACAATCCGCTCGTTCGGCCCGACCTTGGCCAGCATGGCTTCGCCTTCCTGACGGATGAAGCGGGCCACGTCGGCGTTCTTGCCACGGGTATTGAGCGGTATTTCCACCAGTTCCAGCGCCAGCTCGGACGGAAGACGCTTGGCATATTCATGCCAGCCTTCTTCCACCCATTTGGGCATGCGTGAACCGACGGCGATCAGTCGCAGTCGCACAGCAGTCCCTTATTCCTGGTCTTTGTTGAGCTTGTTGAAGTGCTCGTGACCAACTTCAGGGCTGTGGTGTTTGCCATCGGCTGCACGGCTCTGCTCGGCCCCCTTCCACAGGCGCTCCAGGTCGTAGAACTGGCGTGCATTGGAAGTCATCATGTGGACGATCACGTCGTCCATGTCCAGCAGAACCCAGTCGCTGTCGCCCTTGCCTTCTTCACCCAGCGGCTTGATGCCCAGGGCTTTGACGGCCTCTCGGACCTTGTCCAGCATCGCGCCGATCTGGCGGTTGGACGTACCGGTGGCGATGATCATGTAGTCAGTGATGCTCTGCTTGTCGCGAACATCGATGACCAGCACGTCCTGGGCCTTGACGTCTTCCAGGGCGGCTACGGCGATCTTGACCAGTTCGTCGCCTTTAGGCGGCTCGGCAGCGAGTACCTTTTCCGGCAGCGGGGCACTCTTGAACGTGCCTTTGCGCTTAACTTTGTTTACGTCGTTGTTCGTCATATAAAACTCGTTTTGCTCGTATGTTCGGGCGCTTCAATACACGTTGTTGCTACGTGCCTTGAGGCACTCCTATTCAGTTCGACGCACGGTAGAGTCCGTGCGCATCGATGTAGGCCAGGACCGCGTCGGGCACCAGGAAACGTACCGACTTACCGCTGGCCAGCAGTTGACGGATCTGGGTGGCGGATACCGCGAGCGGTGTCTGCCAGACGAATGCAATCTGTCCGCTCGGCCCCTTGAGGGCCAGCGGGTCGCTCACCGAGCGCGCGGCCAGCAGGTTGCGCAAGGCATCCGGCGGTTCGCTGTCGGCATCCGGGCGTTGCAACACCAGGATATGGCAATGCTGGAGCAACTCTTCCCAGCGGTGCCAAGTGGGCAGGCCGCAAAAAGCGTCCCAGCCCAAAAGCAGAAAAACCTGGTCTTCTGCGGCCAGTTCGGCGCGCATCAGCTCCAGGGTATCAATGGTGTAGGACGGTTTGTCCCGCTGCAATTCGCGGGCGTCCACCACCAACGGCACCACACCGGCCACCGCGCACTCGACCATCGCCAGCCGGTCTTTGGCTGACACCTGCGGCGTATTCCGATGGGGTGGCCTGGCACTCGGTGTCAGCCGCAGTTCATCGAGCGCCAGTGTTTCGGCGACTTCCAGCGCACTGCGCAAATGGCCGATGTGCACCGGGTCGAACGTTCCGCCCAGCACGCCAATGCGGCAAGGGACTGGCTCGCTGACGGTGGCCGGGGCTGGCGGGTCTAAGTCGCCCAAGTCAGGCCGGCTCCTGTCCGCGCAACTGCCCGTCGCCGACCACGATGTACTTCTCGCAGGTCAACCCTTCGAGGCCCACCGGGCCGCGGGCGTGCAGCTTATCAGTAGAAATGCCGATCTCGGCACCCAATCCGTATTCGAAGCCATCGGCGAAGCATGTCGGGGTATTGATCATCACCGACGAGGAGTCGACTTCAGCCACGAAACGCCGGGTGTCGCCCTGGTGTTCGCTGACAATCGAATCGGTGTGATGGGAACCGTAATGATTGATGTGCTCGATGGCCTGGCCCAGTCCGTCGACTACGCGGATCGACAGAATCGCCGCCAGGTACTCGGTGCTCCAGTCTTCTTCGGTAGCGACCACGGCATCGATGATTGCCCGGGTACGCTCGCAACCGCGCAGTTCGACGCCTTTTTCGCGGAACTGTGCCGCCATCGCCGGCAGGAAATCCTTGGCAACGGTGTGATCCACCAGCAGCGTTTCCATGGCACCACAGATGCCATAACGGTACGTCTTGGCGTTGAACGCGATGCGCTGTGCCTTGGCCAGATCGGCGTGTTCACTCACGTAAACGTGGCAAATGCCGTCCAGGTGCTTGATCACCGGGACGCGGGCGTCACGGCTGACGCGTTCGATCAGGCCACGGCCGCCGCGCGGCACGATGACATCGACGTATTCAGGCATGGTGATCAGCGCGCCGACGGCAGCGCGATCCGTGGTTTCGACCACTTGCACCACGGCGGCCGGCAGGCCGGCCTCGGCCAGGCCGCGCTGAATGCAGGCGGCGATGGCTCGATTGGAATGAATGGCCTCGGAACCGCCACGCAGGATGGTCGCGTTACCGGACTTCAGGCATAGGCTGGCGGCATCGATGGTCACGTTTGGCCGCGACTCGTAGATGATTCCGATCACGCCCAGTGGCACGCGCATCTTGCCGACCTGAATACCGGACGGGCGGTAGCTCATGTCACGGATCGCGCCGACCGGGTCCGGCAGCGCCGCAACCTGACGCAGGCCGACGATCATGCCGTCGATGCGCTCCGGGGTCAGCGCCAGACGTTCCAGCAGAGCCGGCTCAAGACCATTGGCGCGGCCGGCGGCCAAATCCAGCTCATTGGCCGCCGTCAGCTCGGCGCGGGCAGCGTCCAGCGCATTGGCGGCAGCCTGCAGGGCGCGGTTTTTCTGCGCGGTGCTGGCGCGGCCGATCACGCGGGAAGCTTCGCGGGCAGCGCAACCCAGGCGGGTCATGTAGTCAAGAACGGACTCAGTCATGGTCTGGCGTGGTCTTTGATAAGGTCTTGGTAAAGAGTAAAGCGGCAGATTATAGCTGTCGCGTCCCGGGACTAACAGCGGTGACGGGCGGATGGTCGAAATGGAGGGCAATTTGTTGACGTTCAGCCGGGATTAAGCTGCAAATTGTTATCATCACGACTCAATCAGCCCTGATAAACGTCGTTCATCATGTCCAACCTGACTGTTCGAGCATCCGCTGCGAGCCTGCCCACGGGCCTGCCGGACGCGTTTTTCGACCGCGACGCGCAAATTCTGGCTCGGGATTTACTGGGCAAAGTCATACGCCATCGGGTCGGCGACCTGTGGCTCAGCGCCCGAATCATCGAGACCGAAGCCTATTACTGCGCGGAAAAAGGCAGCCACGCGTCCCTCGGCTACACAGAAAAGCGTAAGGCATTGTTTCTGGATGGCGGCCACATCTATATGTATTACGCCCGGGGCGGCGATTCCCTTAATTTCAGCGCCCAAGGGCTCGGTAACGCCGTGCTGATCAAGTCCGCCTACCCGTGGGTCGATGAATTGAGCGGGCCGGCCAGCCTGGCACAGATGCTATTGAACAATCCCGACGCCCAGGGCCACCCTCGCCCGTCACAACAACTCTGCGCCGGGCAAACCCTGCTCTGCAAGGCGCTGGGCCTGAAAGTGCCGGTGTGGGACGCCAAACGCTTTGACCATGAAGTGCTGCTGGTGGAGCACGTCGGCCAGACGCCCGCCCACATCATCCAGACTACACGCCTGGGCATCCCCCACGGGCGCGATGAGCACCTGATGTACCGCTTTGTCGATGCGGCTTATGCGCCGTACTGCACGCGAAATCCGCTGCGACGGGGGCAGACCGAAGGGCGCGATTACATCCTGCTATGAACACAATCCTGTAGGAGCTGCCGCAGGCGGCGATCTATTGATCTTGATCTTTGAAAGGCAAAAGATCGCCGCCTGCGGCAGCTCCTACAGGGGCAACCAATGAAAACGGAGTTGGATTTATGGGCCAATGGCTCGATAGCGTGACCGGTTGGTTGACGGTCAACCCGCAATGGCTGGCGGCGGCAATATTTCTGGTGGCTTTTGTGGAATGCCTGGCGATTGCCGGGCTGATCGTCCCCGGCACGGTTTTACTATTCACCGTTGCGGTGTTGGCCGGCAGCGGTGCGTTGCCGTTGAGTGAAACCTTGCTGCTGGGCTTCCTCGCCGGTGTGTTGGGTGACGTGGTTTCGTATTTCCTCGGGCGGCATTTTCATCAGAACATCCGGCGCCTGCCCGGCTTGCGCCATCACCCGGAATGGATTGCCGGGGCCGAGACCTATTTTCAGCGCTATGGCATCGCCAGCCTGCTGGTCGGGCGTTTTATCGGGCCGTTGCGGCCGATGCTGCCCATGGTCGCCGGCATGTGCGACATGCCCTTCCCACGCTTCATCGCCGTCAGCCTGCTGGCCGGTGCGGGGTGGTCGGTGGCTTATTTGCTGCCTGGCTGGGCCACCGGTGCGGCGATTCGCTTGCCGTTGCCTGAAGGTTTCTGGCCTCAGACAGGAATCGTTGCCGGCAGCATTGCCGTGATGGTCGGGCTGAGCGCCACCAGTAGCTTGCGCCAGCATCGCAGGGCTACAGGGTTAATCGCCGGCATGAGCTTTCTCATTCTGGCAGGGCTGTTCATCGGCTATCCGTACCTGAACGCCCTCGATCAAGGGCTGATGACCCTGGTGCAGGAACATCGCAGCCCGATGCTCGATGAGGTCGCGGTGGTCTTCACGCTGATTGGCGAATTCCGCAACATGCTGCTGTTCAGTGCTTTGCTGGCAGGACTGCTGCTAATTACCCGACAGTGGCGGCAGGCGATCTTCGCCATCAGCACATTATTGTTCACGGCACTGGCCAACACCGCGACCAAACTTTTTTTCGCCCGCCTACGGCCGGAAGTGCTGAGCGACCCTCTGTCCAGCTACAGCATGCCCAGCGGCCATGCATCGGGCTCGTTCGCACTGTTCCTGACCCTCGCGGTTCTGGCTGGCCGCGGACAGCCACCACGCATGCGCCTGACCTGGTTACTGGTGGCCTGTTTGCCGGCGATGGCGATTGCCCTTTCCCGAGTGTACCTCGGCGCGCACTGGCCAACGGATGTAATGGCCGGCACGATGTTGGCAGCGTGCGTCTGCGCGGCCAGCCTGTACCTGGTCCAGCGAAGGGAGCCGCTCAAGGCACTGTCACCCAAGGCCTGGTGGCTGATACTGCCGGCGATGATGGCGTTGTTCGCGCTCTTCGTATTGCGCCACTTGCCACATACAATGTTGCGTTATGCCTATTAGTTGGCTGGGAACCCAGTAGCAAAAAAACCGCTTCACCATTAAGAGTGAAGCGGTTTTTTTATCAGACCCCATTAAAGCTGGGCAATGGCAAGTCAGAACGCTCACGCACGCGATACTGAAAGACAGCAGTATCGGCATTCTTTATTACCCAACCCACAACGAACGCCCTGCGCCATTAAAACTTCCAATCAACAACTCCCCATATCGCTTTCATGCCTACTCCTGCAGGCACGCAAAATATAGCCATTTAACTTAAAACAAACATATTAGAGATCTTTCAATTTATTTAAAAACGATACCAGCATTACAAATATCAACTAACACACAAGCCAGCCAACTTATCACAACTACCACCAGCCTTATTCTGACTCTTGCAAGAGGCGCTACTGTTGTGATTGATGGCGACCGGCGGTATCGGCTCGAACATCCGGCCGGGTCGTTATAAGTGGTGCAAATAACGTAGGCTCCCTGATCAGGTAAACATTTTGTGTCTTTGAAAAAAGCTAAAACATTCAGTCGCATTCAGTCGCATTCAGTCGCATTCAGTCGCATTCAGTCGCAGTTTTGCAGTAGTGCATTCATTGCGGCGCTGGGCTGTTTGTATTAGTTTTTTGAACATCGCATCACGTTCCGTGATGTGAGATCTGAAAATCATCCTGAGCTCCTCAAACGTTGCTCCCACCAAGGGTGTTTCTCTGTCGTCAGTCAACAAGGTCCATATGCGAAATGGTGTGACTTTGTTTCATGTTAATTAGTAAGCGGAAAATAAAATGAAAGCAGGAACAGTCAAGTGGTTCAATGATGAGAAGGGTTTTGGGTTTATCACACCTGATGATGGTAGCGCGGACCTCTTTGTTCACTTCAAAGCAATAAAGGCCGAGGGCTTTAAAAGCCTTAAAGAGGGACAAAAAGTGACCTTCAAGCCCGTTCCCGGACCAAAAGGAATGCAGGCAGAAGACGTAAGTCTTATATAGACACAACCTGTTAATAATAACTGATTTTCGGGCAAGCCCTGCGCCGTTTTTTGTGGGAGCTGGCTTGCCTTTGGAGGAGACATGAAAGAATGGAGTCAAAATAATTCTGCTGACATTAATACCCCCTCGGAGGAGCTCAATGAGCAGAATGTCTTTTTTTCCCTCGACCCAGCTGAACTCGAAGCTCTAAAAATCAAGGCTGGCCAAATGGTGAGCTACGATTTATGCCGGGGGGATAATGGTCGGTACTACGCAATCAATCTTGAAGTCGTTGATGAAGAAGAAAGTTAGCAGAGGTGCGCATGCCGTGGCCTTGTTACTGTAGTTCCTGGATGCAGGATGGTCGCGCCATTTTTGATAACCCCGAGGGAAGACAGGGAAGGCAGAGTATCGGAATTTTGCCATTGACCCCAAACTGGTTTAATGGCAAAAAACCTTGATTTCGCATCCCACAGATGTCGTAAAATGAAAAAGCCAAACAACACCACCAGAAACCAGGTCGGGCGCATACGTGGTGGTTGTCCGCTGCCGCTAGCCCCATAGTAATTATGGTAATTTACCGCATTGAGTTCTGAAGAATGCTTTCAGGCAAACAACTCGCCCTGCAATTCATCCAGCAACGCCTGAATCGCATCCAGTCGTTGCTGCGGATCATCGAGTTGCAGCAGGTCGATTTTGTCCAGTTCAGCGAAGGGCAACAGGTACGCCAACTGATTGGCCAGTGACTGTTGCCCGGTCGCTTCAGTGCCCATGTTCAAGGCTTCAACCATCGGGTGTTCCGCCAGGGCCTTGAGCAATGCCACCAGGTCGGCGTCCTCGTCCTGCAGTGGCTGCTCCGGTTCGTCTTCCAGCCACTCGACCTCGGCGACGGTCAACTGATCGCGCTGGATCTCCGATCGTAATACATGGAAACGCCGTCCGCCTCGAACCCGAATCCCCAACAGGCCGTTGTCCTGTTGATTGAAATCGGTGATCAGCGCTTCGCAACCCACCAGCGCGTAGCCGGCCGGGGCGATCCCGACCTCTTCACCCTCGAGGATGCACACCACGCCGAAACCACCGCCCTGTTTCATGCAGCGGCCGATCATGTCCAGGTAACGCGCCTCGAAAATCTGCAAGTCGAGGATGCAACCGGGAAACAGCACTGTGTTCAGTGGGAAAAGCGGCAGACTCATAGACATTTCCTTTACACCACCATCGACACCGCCAACGGCAGCAATACCGCCGTGGCCACACCCATCAGACTCATCGCCAGCGCCGCGAAGGCGCCACACTCTTCACTTTCCTGCATCGCCACCGCCGTGCCGACAGCGTGGGCCGTCATGCCCAGCGCCATCCCCCTGGCTTCCGGGCTGTGCACGCCGAGCCGGGTCAACAGGGCCGGGCCGAAAATCGCCCCGATCACACCAGTAATCAAGACGAACACCGCTGCCAGCGCCGCGACACCACCGATCTGCTCAGCCACCAACATGGCAATCGGCGAAGTTACCGACTTCGGCGCCATGGTCATCAGGATCATGTGCTCGGCACCGAACCACCAGCCCAGCAGCACGCCCATGCCCGTGGCCACGACACCACCTATCACCAGCGTAGTAAATATCGGCCAGAACAACTGCCGAATCCGTCGCAGGTTGAGGTAAAGCGGCACCGCCAGCGCGACAGTGGCCGGGCCGAGCAGGATACTCAGGATCTCGGTGCTCTTGCGGTACTCGGCGTAGGTCAGACCGCAGCCCACCAGCACGCCGATCACCAGTAACATGGAGACCAGCACCGGTTGCAAAAAGATCCAGCGGGTTTTCTCGAATGCCGCCAGGACGAGCTGATAGGCGCCAAGGGTAATGCCTATGCCGAACAATGGATGGTGAATCACCGACGTCCAGGCGCCGTGCCAGTCGAAGATCATTGGCTGTCCTCGGAGTGAGCGTGACGCTTGACCATGCGCTGCATCAGCACCCCGGCGAAGGCCATCGAAAGCAGCAGCGACAACACCAGCGCACCGACAATGGCCCAGAAATCCGCCGCAATGTCAGCGGCATAGACCATCACGCCCACGGCTGGCGGCACCAGCAACAGCGGCAGGTAGCGCAACAGGCTGCTGGCCGCCAGGTTCAGTGGCTCGCCGACCTGTCCGCGACAGATGAGGTACACCAACAACAGTAGCAACCCCACAATCGGCCCCGGCAGCACGGGCAAAAACAAATGATTGATCGCCGTGCCGAGCAATTGGAACAGCACCAGCCACGTCAGACCTCGTAGCAACATTGTTGATCCCCCGCAAAATCCGTCACCCGCATTGGCCGGGCATTATAAGCACGCCCGCGCTATAGACCGGCATTCGCCAAAAGCATGTTCGGTTGACCGGAGCGTTTGGCCATGTTGATCTAAAGTGGTAAGCCGGGAGGTTAAATCCCCGCAAGCCAAATCTATAAAACCGATGAACCCAAGGAGAGTCTCAATGCCCTATGTTCCAGTTGCAGAGCTCAAAGATTATGTCGGCAAGGAACTTGGACGTTCCGAATGGCTCACTATCGATCAGGAGCGCATCAACCTGTTCGCCGAAGCCACAGGGGATTTTCAGTTCATCCACGTCGACCCGGTCAAGGCCGCGCAAACGCCATTTGGCAGCACCATCGCTCACGGCTTTCTGTCGTTGTCGCTAATCCCGAAACTGATGGAAGACATCCTCGTCATGCCCGAAGGCTTGAAGATGGTGGTCAACTACGGCCTCGACAGCGTGCGCTTCATTCAGCCGGTCAAGGTCAATTCGAAAGTGCGACTCAAGGTCGACCTGACCGAAGTCACCGAGAAAAAACCCGGCCAATGGCTGCTCAAGGCCACCACCACCCTGGAAATCGAAGGTTCGGACAAGCCGGCATACATCGCCGAACCCCTGTCCCTGTGCTTCGTATAAACCTTCCCGGATGCGAAGCAGCTCATGCTGTTTCGCGCCTTCTCGCGGTACCTCACCCTATATAAGGACACATAGCTGCGGCATACTCCCTCGCCTAATTGCCCGGAATCCGCTATGCGCCCACTTGCACTCTTTGCCTTGACCCTGATGCTCACCGCTTGCGGCGACGGCGAATCGCTTTTGGCCCCCGACGCCCGCCTGCCGGATGGCGGACGCTATCGCGGTGACCTGGTCAATGGCTTGCTGCAAGGCAAGGGGCGCATCGACTACCCGAACGGCAGCTGGTACGCCGGCGAATTCGACAAAGGCCAGTGGCATGGCCAGGGCGAATGGCACGGCAGCAACGGCGAGGTCTATCGCGGGCAGTTCAATCAGGGACTGTTCGACGGCCAGGGGGCGCTGACCACCAACGCCAGCAGCTACAGCGGCGGCTTCAAGGCCGGCCGGCGCAACGGCGAAGGCACCCTCAAAGAAAACGGCATGAGCTATCGCGGCGAGTTCAAGGCCGATCAATACGCCGGCCTGGGTCGCCTCGAACTCGAAGACGGCAGCGCCTATCAGGGCCAGTTCGCCCACGGCAAACCCAATGGCGAAGGCCAGCGCAGTGACGGCAACGGCAATCAGTTCACCGGGCACTTCGTCGACGGCCAACTGGAAGGCAACGGCACGTTCAACAGTGCCGATGGCGACATCTATGTCGGCAGCTTCAAGAACAATCAACTGCACGGCAAAGGCCGTTACGAAAACGCCGACGGCGATGTCTGGCTGGGCCAGTTCAAGGAAGGCTCGCTGAACGGCAAGGGCGAGTTGATCGGCACTGACGGCAGCCACTACATCGGCCAGTTCAATGACTGGCGCTTTTCCGGCCAGGGCCGACTGAACCTGTCTGACGGCAGTTTTTACACAGGCCAGTTCGACAACGACAGTTACCAGGGGCGCGGCACATTGGTGTTGACCGATGGCACCGTGCTCAGCGGCACCTGGATCAACGGCCAGCGCGTACGCGACGCCGAGGGCAAATTGTTGCCCGACACCCTGGAGCTCGGCCTGCTGGCCCAGGGGCGCCTGCTCGACGCAGCGCTGGCCAACATTCCGCCCTCGACCCCGGCGGTGGAACTGTATTCGTTGACCCTGGGCGGTGATGGCAAGCAAAGCGTGTTTCTGCGCGAATCCGACTACGTCGCCAATATGCTCACCAGCCGTTTTGGCGCTTTCGGCCAGATCCGCCTGGTGAACCATCGCGATCACCTCGCCGACCGCCCGATGGCGACTCGGGAAAACCTGCGCCGTGCCGCCCTGACGCTGGCCGAACGCAGCGGGCCGGAAGACCTGATTTTCATCTACCTGACCAGCCATGGCACCAGCGAACACGAACTGGTGCTTGACCAGCCACGCATGGAGTTGGCCGACCTGCCAGCCGACGAAATGGCGGCTGTTCTCGCCCCGTTGAAAAACCGCGACAAGATCATCGTGATCTCGTCCTGCTACTCCGGCGGTTTCATCCCCGCCCTCAAAGATGAACGGACCCTGATCATGACGGCCTCGCGGGCCGACCGAGTGTCCTTCGGTTGCTCGGAGGAAGCCAACTTCACCTACTTCGGCGATGCCCTGTTCGCCCAGGCCCTGAACCAGACCGATGATCTGGAACAAGCCTTCAAACTGGCCAAGGCCACTGTCGCCGAACGTGAACTGGCGGACGGTTTCGAAGCCTCCGAACCACAGATCTGGGCACCGAAAACCGTCCTCTCGCATTGGCAACTACTGCGCAAACAGCAGGCACGAAAAGCCCTGCAAAGTGCGTCTATGGAAAGCAAGGATGCAAACAGCAACTAAGCTGAACAGTATCAAGGGAGAAACACTATGTACTTGACGCCTCAGCACGTGTTGCTTGCCGGAGCCACCGGTTTGACGGGTGAACACCTGCTTGATCGCCTGCTTAACGAGCCAACGATTACCCGGGTATTGGCCCCCTCACGCCGGCCCTTGGCCAAGCACCCCCACCTTGAAAACCCGGTCGGCGACCCGGCGGAGTTTCTGCAAGAGTTGAACGGTCGTGTCGACATCGCCTACTGCTGCCTGGGCACCACCATCAAACAGGCAGGCTCGGAACAGGCGTTCCGCGCGGTGGACCTGGACATGGTCGTGGCCTTTGCCAAACGCGCACGGGAGTTGGGCGCAAGGCATTTGATCGTGATCAGTGCTCTCGGAGCCGATCGCAGATCCTCGATTTTCTACAACCGGGTCAAAGGCGAGATGGAGTACGCACTGCGCGCGCAGGACTGGCCGCAGCTGACTATTTGCCGCCCTTCGCTGTTGCTGGGCGAACGCACCGAACCGCGACTGGGCGAGAAAGTCGCCGGCCCGTTGTCACGGCTGATCCCTGGCAAATACCATGGTATCGAGGCCTGCCAACTGGCCCGGGCAATGTGGCGCCTGGCGCTGGAAGAGCAGGACGGGGTCAGGATTGTCGAGTCGGATGAGCTGAGGAAGTTGGGCAAGTAGCCTGTGGTGCCTGAGTGGGTCTCATCGCGAGCAGGCTCACTCCTACAATTGATCTGCGTCGTTCACAAATCCAATGTGGGAGCGAGCCTGCTCGCGATAGAGCGCGAAGCGCTCTCTTACAACCCACCTGTCGCCTGAAAGCTGACCCCGATCACCGTCAGCAATGACAGCGGCAGCAGCAGCGTGTCGAGCAACGCACTGGCCGGCAGGTCGACGCCTGGATAGCTCGGTGCTTCCGCGCCAAAACGGTCCTTGGCGCAGCACCCACCGTTCATCGCGTACAAATCCAGACGAGTCCCCGAGTACACCACCGGTGCCCCCGGCTTCGCCGCATCGAGCGTGCGCGCCGTGGCGCACCCGACCAATTGCAGCGCCAGTACCATCACCAGCAGCTTATTCATCGCTGGTCAAATGATGCTCGCCCCAGCGCGGCAACATGTCCTGAGGAATATTCAGCAGGTTGAGAATCCGTGCCACGACGAAATCGATCAGGTCGTCGATGGTTTGCGGCTGATGATAAAAGCCCGGTGATGCCGGCAGGATTGTCACGCCCATGTTCGACAACTTGAGCATGTGTTCAAGGTGAATGCTCGAATACGGCGCCTCACGAGGCACGAGAATTAGCTGCCGACGCTCTTTCAGCGTCACATCGGCGGCACGCTCGATCAGGTTGTTACAGGCACCCGTGGCGATGGCCGACAAAGTGCCCGTGGAACACGGCACTACCACCATCGCCGCTGGCGCGCCGGAGCCCGAAGCCACTGGCGACATCCAGTCTTCCTTGCCGTACACCCGAATCTGCCCGGCGGCAGCGCCCGTGTATTCGGTGAGGAACGCCTGCATCATCTGCGGTTTGTTCGGCAGCGTGACGTCAGTTTCGGTGGCCATCACCAACTGCGCGGCCCTGGAAATCATGAAGTGCACTTCACGATCCTCCCGCACCAGGCAGTCGAGCAGGCGCAAACCGTATTGGGCGCCTGAAGCGCCGGTCATCGCCAGGGTGATGCGGTCCGGGCCGTTGTTCATTTGAGCGCCTCGGCCAGTTTGCCGTGCAGGCCGCCGAAGCCGCCGTTACTCATGATGACCACATGAGTGCCGGGTTGGGCCTGGCTCTTCACGCGCTCGATGATGCCCTCAAGGGAATCGCTGACAATCGACGGCACAGTGCACAGCACCGCAGTACCCGCCAGGTCCCAGCCGAGGTTGGCTGGCGCATACCAGATCACCTGATCGGCATCGACCACGCTTTCCGGTAAACCGTCACGATGCGCACCAAGCTTCATGGAGTTGGAGCGCGGTTCGATGATCGCAATCAGCGGTGCGTCGCCGATGCGTTTGCGCAGACCATCCAGCGTGGTGGCGATGGCGGTCGGGTGGTGAGCGAAGTCGTCATAGATGGTGATGCCACGGACTTCCGCAACTTTCTCCATCCGCCGCTTCACGCTTTTGAAGGTGCTCAACGCGGCGATGCCCATGGACGGCACCACACCGACGTGGCGTGCGGCAGCCAGCGTCGCCAGGGCGTTGGCGACGTTGTGTTGGCCAGTCATGTCCCACTCCACCACACCTTGGGCGACGCCTTCGAACATCACTTCGAACTTCGAGCCATCTTCACTGAGCAGCTTGACCTGCCACTGACCGCCGGCACCGGTGGTTTGCACCGGAGTCCAGCAACCCATCTCGATAACGCGCAGCAAGGCCGGCTCGGTGGTCGGATGAATCACCAGGCCTTCGCTCGGGATGGTCCGCACCAAGTGATGGAACTGTCGCTCGATGGCTGGCAGGTCCGGGAAGATGTCCGCGTGATCGAATTCGAGGTTGTTCAGGATTGCCGTGCGCGGACGGTAGTGCACGAACTTGGAACGCTTGTCGAAGAACGCACTGTCGTACTCATCGGCTTCGATGACGAAGAACGGCGTATCGCCCAGGCGCGCCGACACCGAGAAATTTTGCGGCACGCCGCCGATCAGGAAGCCCGGGGCCATGCCCGCGTGCTCCAGTACCCAGGCCAGCATGCTGCTGGTGGTGGTCTTGCCGTGCGTACCGGCAACCGCCAGCACCCAGCGACCTTGCAGCACGTGATCGGCCAGCCATTGCGGGCCGGAGACGTAAGGCAGGCCTTTGTTCAGCACGTACTCCACCGCCGGGTTGCCCCGGGACATGGCGTTGCCGATCACCACCAGATCGGGGGCCGGATCGAGTTGCGCCGGGTCGTAGCCTTGGGTCAATTCGATGCCCTGGGCTTCCAGCTGAGTGCTCATCGGCGGATAGACGTTGGCATCGGAGCCCGTCACGTGATGGCCCAGCTCCTTGGCCAGAACCGCCATTGACCCCATGAAAGTGCCGCAGATACCAAGAATATGAATGTGCATTAGTCGACCTCGTAAAACATGGCCGCAGGTTAGCTTAGGGAGGGGAAAATCGCACCTGATGTTTCAATGGCGCTCAGCGCAAAACCTGTAGGAGCCGGCTTGCCGGCGAAGACAATCTCCAGACCGCCTTCGCCGGCAAGCCGGCTCCTACAGGTCGACGTAGCAATTACCGAGCGATGCCGTGTTTACGCAGCTTCCGATAGAGGGTATTTCGACTGACCCCCAACTGCTCAGCCGTATGCGTCATGTGCCACCGCGTCTGCTCCAGCGCATTGAGTAACGCCAGCCGCTCGGCATCATCCAGCGGATGCTCTGATGGCTCCTCGATAGCCTGCGCCGCCACCGGCCGCGCCTGGCGAATCATCGCCGGCAAATCCTCCAGGCCGATCCGCCCGTCCTCACACAGTGCTGCCAACGTACGCAGCACATTTCGCAACTGCCGCACGTTACCCGGCCAGGCGAACCCCAATAAGGCCTCCCGCGCCGGCCCGTCGATCAACACAGTTTCTGCGCCTGCCTCCTCGGCCAGCAGAAAGTCGAGCAACCGGGATTTGTCGCTACGATCACGCAAGGCCGGCAACGCGACTTCCAGCCCGTTGAGCCGGTAATACAAATCTTCACGGAAGCTGCCGTCCTCCACGCGACCCAGCAAGTTGCGGTGAGTGGCACTGATGATCCGCACATTCACCGCTTCCGGCTCGCCGCCGATCGGCACCACTTGCCGGTCTTCCAGCACCCTCAGTAAGCGCGTCTGCAGGGCCAGTGGCATGTCACCGATTTCATCGAGGAACAACGTGCCGCCATCGGCCTGTTGCAACTTGCCGCGCATGCCTTCCTTGCGCGCACCGGTGAAACTGCCACCGCGATAACCGAACAGCTCGCTTTCGATCAGGCTTTCAGGAATGGCCGCGCAATTGAGGGCGACGAAGGCTTTTTCCGCCCGCTGGCTGGCGTGGTGCACCGCTTTGGCAAAGGCCTCCTTGCCGGACCCGGTTTCGCCGTTGATCAGCAGCGGCACGTCGCGTTCGTAGACGCGCAAAGCCTTACGGAAGTCCGCCTGCAACGTCGCGTCATCCAGGCAAATGCCCGACAGGCGCGGTACTTGTGCAACCTTGGCAGTTGGCACCATCGGAATCGGCAGCGGCCGCCGTGCCTCACCGCGCAATACCGCGAACAGCTTGCGACCATCGCGGGTGCGCAACGGCCAACTGGCGGCGGCATTGGTGCTCGCGCGACCGAGCAACTCATCGAGCGAGCAATCGAAAAACGCCTCCACCGGCTTACCCAGCAAGCCGCCGCGAATATGTCCCAGCAGGTTCAGCGCACTCTGGTTGACCGCGCAAATTCGCCCTTCTCCGTCGAACGCCAGCAACCCTTCGCTGAACAAACCGACGGACTCGGCCTGCAAGTGAAAACGCAGCAACCATTGGTTGTCGAAGCAGCGCAGGAAGTAGCAGCTCTCGATCATCTTCGCCGACAGATTGACCAGCGCCATGGTGTGAAACTGGCTTTGCCGCGACACATCGCGCCGCGCCGACGACACGTCGAGCACCGCCAGCAGTTCGCCATGGGGATCGAAGACCGGGCTCGCCGAGCAGGTCAGGCCGGTGTGGCGGCCGCGAAAGTGTTCGTCCTGATGGATGGTCAGCGACTGACGCTCCACCAGGCAGGTGCCGATGCCGTTGGTGCCTTCGCAGGCCTCGCTCCAGTCGGCGCCGAGCCAGAGCCCGGCACGCTCGAAAATCTGCCGTTCTGCGGGCGCGGTGACGCAATTGAGGATCACGCCGCGGGCGTCGGTCAGCAATACCGCATGGCCGGCACCGGAGAGCTGCTGGTGCAGGCTGGTCATTTCATTGCCGGCGATGTGCAGCACTTGCTGCAAGCGTTCGCGGCTTTCGAGGACGCGACCATGTTCCAGCACCGTCGGCGCGATGCTCAGGGCCGGATCGAGGTGATAGTCCTCAAGGCAACGCAGCCAGGAACGGGCGATGGACGGATCGCTGCCAGGGCCGTGCAGGTGGGCCTTGCCCTGGGTCACGGTCAATACTTGCTGGGCATGGCGACTCAAATGGTTGTCGTGCATTTCTTATTATTCTCCCCGGGGCTCGGCGTCCCGTGCATGAGGTGATGCCGAGCATCCTCCAGCCTGGCCTGCATTGCAATGCTTGCAAGTCTACCCAGTCACAGGTTGTGCCAGAAGCGGTACAAAGTGTCACGCCGGCTGTACCGAAAGCGTCACAGGCATGTTCCATCCGTCCGACAAAAAAAGCGCAAGGCCTTGATTTGCCTGAGCTGCAGCGCACTGGCCCGTCCCTTGCTCTACGCTTAAAGCAAGCGCACATGCGCGACTCCCTATAAGCACAAAAGCAAGGAGAGACCACCATGCGTTACGCTCACCCCGGTACTGAAGGCGCTATCGTTTCGTTCAAAGCCAAATACGGTAACTACATCGGCGGCGAGTTCGTCGCGCCTGTCAAAGGTCAGTACTTCACCAATACCTCGCCAGTGAATGGCCAACCGATTGCCGAATTCCCCCGTTCCACGGCCGAAGACATCGACAAGGCCCTGGACGCTGCCCACGCCGCTGCCGACGCATGGGGTGCCACGTCCGCCCAGGCGCGCTCGCTGGTGCTACTGAAAATCGCCGACCGCATCGAACAGAACCTCGAACTGCTGGCAATCACCGAGTCCTGGGACAACGGCAAAGCCGTGCGCGAAACGCTTAACGCCGACATCCCGCTGGCCGCCGACCACTTCCGCTACTTCGCCGGTTGCATCCGTGCCCAGGAAGGCAGCGCTGCCGAAATCGACGGCAACACCGTGGCCTATCACATCCATGAACCGCTGGGCGTGGTCGGGCAGATCATTCCGTGGAACTTCCCGATCCTGATGGCCGCCTGGAAACTCGCCCCGGCTCTCGCCGCAGGTAACTGCGTGGTGCTCAAACCCGCCGAGCAAACCCCGCTAGGCATCACCGTGCTGGTCGAGCTGATCGGCGACCTGCTGCCACCGGGCGTGCTGAACATTGTGCAAGGCTTCGGCAAAGAAGCCGGCGAAGCGCTGGCCACCAGCAAGCGCATCGCCAAGATTGCCTTCACCGGCTCGACCCCGGTCGGCTCGCACATCATGAAATGCGCGGCGGAAAACATCATTCCGTCCACTGTTGAACTGGGTGGCAAGTCGCCGAACATCTTCTTCGAAGACATCATGAAGGCCGAACCGTCCTTCATCGAGAAGGCTGCCGAAGGCCTGGTGCTGGCGTTCTTCAACCAGGGCGAAGTCTGCACCTGCCCTTCCCGGGCGCTGGTGCAGGAGTCGATCTACGACGAATTCATGCAAGTGGTGATGAAGAAGGTCTTGCAAATCAAACGTGGCGACCCGCTGGACACCGACACCATGGTCGGCGCCCAGGCGTCCGAGCAGCAATTCGACAAAATCCTTTCGTACCTGGAAATCGCCAAGGGCGAAGGTGCCGAACTGCTGACCGGCGGCAAGGTGGAAAAACTCGAGGGCAACCTGGCGAGCG
The DNA here is from genome assembly GCF_056398125.1 of Pseudomonas sp. 05L36. NCBI lineage: Bacteria > Pseudomonadati > Pseudomonadota > Gammaproteobacteria > Pseudomonadales > Pseudomonadaceae > Pseudomonas > Pseudomonas sp. 05L36. The sequence continues at coordinate 52,620 of NZ_JBFTOU010000014.1, forward strand.
GGTACTACATCCAGCCGACGCTGCTCAAGGGCACCAACAAAATGCGTGTGTTCCAGGAAGAAATCTTCGGCCCGGTGGTGAGCATCACCACCTTCAAGGACGAAGCCGAAGCCCTGGCCATCGCCAACGACACCGAGTTCGGCCTGGGTGCCGGCCTCTGGACCCGCGACATCAACCGCGCCTACCGCATGGGCCGCGCCATCAAGGCCGGTCGTGTGTGGACCAACTGCTACCACCTGTACCCGGCACACGCCGCGTTCGGTGGTTACAAGAAGTCCGGCGTCGGCCGTGAAACCCACAAGATGATGCTCGACCACTACCAACAGACCAAAAACCTGCTGGTGAGCTACGACATCAATCCGCTGGGCTTCTTCTAAGCCGACGAATCTGAATCGGGCGTAGGAGCTGCCGCAGGCTGCGATCTTTTGATCTTCGCTTGTCGGTGGCTCCAGTCGTCTGATTGAAAAGATCGCAGGCTTCGCCAGCTCCTACAGGTAAAGCGCTCCAACTCACATACCAAACATAGCCCTGCTGCTCTGGCACGGGCTTTGCGTGCCCGCATCACAGATAAATGCCATACCCGAAAGTCCAACAGATCAAACAATAAAAAAGACAGAGAGGACTTATGACTTCTTCCACACAGCTCAAACCCACACTCGGCACCCTGCATCTATGGGGCATTGCCGTCGGCCTGGTGATTTCCGGCGAGTACTTCGGCTGGAGTTACGGCTGGGGCACCGCAGGCACACTGGGTTTTCTCGTCACCGCACTGATGGTGGCGACGATGTACACCTGCTTCATCTTCAGCTTCACCGAACTGACGACTGCGATTCCCCACGCTGGCGGGCCATTTGCCTATAGCCGCCGGGCCTTTGGCGAAAAAGGCGGGTTGATTGCCGGCATCGCCACCCTGATCGAATTCGTCTTTGCACCACCGGCCATCGCCATGGCCATCGGCGCCTACCTCAACGTGCAATACCCGGAACTGGACCCGAAAATCGCCGCTGTTGGCGCCTATTTCGTGTTCATGGGCCTGAACATCCTAGGCGTCAGCATCGCGGCCACCTTTGAGCTGGTAGTTACCGTGCTGGCGGTCGCCGAATTGCTGGTGTTCATGGGCGTGGTCGCCCCGGGCTTCAGCTTCAGCAACTTTGTGCTCAATGGCTGGTCGGGCGCCAATGAATTCACGATGGGCTCGATTCCCGGCATTTTCGCCGCCATTCCCTTCGCGATCTGGTTCTTCCTCGCCATCGAAGGCGCGGCCATGGCCGCCGAGGAAGCCAAGGACCCTAAACGCACCATCCCCAAGGCCTACGTCAGCGGCATTCTGACCCTGGTGTTCCTGGCCATCGGCGTGATGGTGATGGCCGGCGGCGTCGGCGACTGGCGTCAACTGTCGAACATCAACGATCCGCTGCCCCAGGCGATGAAAGCCGTGGTCGGCAACAATTCGACCTGGATGCACATGCTGGTATGGATCGGCCTGTTCGGCCTGGTGGCAAGTTTCCACGGAATCATTCTTGGCTATTCACGGCAGTTCTTCGCCCTGGCTCGCGCCGGTTACCTGCCTAAAGGGCTGGCCAAACTCTCGCGCTTCCAGACGCCGCATCGGGCGATTCTGGCCGGCGGCGTGATCGGCATCGCGGCGATCTACAGCGATGGCCTGGTCAACCTGCAAGGCATGACCCTGACGGCGGCGATGATCACCATGTCGGTATTCGGCGCCATCGTGATGTACATCATCAGTATGCTGAGCCTGTTCAAGCTGCGTAAAACCGAACCGAACCTGGAACGCACCTTCCGCGCCCCGGGCTATCCGATCGTGCCGGGGATCGCACTGTTTCTGGCGGTGGTATGCCTCGTGGCGATGGCGTGGTTCAACACCTTGATCGGCCTGATTTTCCTCGGTTTCATGGCTGCCGGCTACCTGTACTTCCAGCTGACTGCCAAGCAACGTTCCGAGGCACCGGCAGACGCTATGCTCGAAGGTATCTAAATGCACCGGCACCGGGATTTTTGCCGGTGCCTGCCTTATCAAAGTGCACAGAGGCCCCTGTGGGAGCGAGCTTGCTCGCGATGGCGGTGTGTCATTCAGCACATGTGGCGGATGTAAGACTGCTATCGCGAGCAAGCTCGCTCCCACAGAAAAGCGAATCGCATTTTAAATTGATCAGGAGGCCCCGCCCCATGGCCGTATATGCCCATTCCGTCGGCGCCCAGACTTACCGCTTCGACAGCCTCAAGGATGTGATGGCCAAGGCCAGCCCGGCGCGTTCCGGGGATTTTCTCGCCGGCGTCGCTGCCCTCAATGACGGCGAGCGCGTCGCGGCCCAGATGACTTTGGCCGACATTCCACTAAGCCACTTCCTGCAGGAAGCGCTGATCCCCTACGAATCCGATGAAGTCACCCGTCTGATCATCGACACCCACGACAAACAAGCCTTTGCGGTCGTCAGCCACCTCACCGTCGGCGGCTTTCGCGACTGGTTGCTCAGCGATGCCGCCGACGAACAGGTCCTGCGCGCCCTGGCCCCCGGCCTGACTCCGGAAATGGTTGCCGCGGTATCGAAGATCATGCGTGTGCAGGATCTGGTGCTGGTGGCGCAAAAAATCCGCGTGGTCACACAGTTTCGCGGCACCCTGGGCCTGCGCGGTCGACTGTCCACACGCCTGCAACCGAACCACCCCACCGACGAACCGGCCGGTATCGCCGCAAGCATTCTCGACGGTCTGCTGCACGGTAATGGCGATGCCATGATCGGCATCAACCCGGCCACCGACAGCATCGCCTCGATCTGCGCCATGCTGGAAATGCTCGACGCGATCATCCAGCGCTACGAGATTCCGACCCAGGCTTGCGTGCTGACCCATGTCACCACGTCGATCGAAGCAGTCAATCGTGGCGTGCCGTTGGACCTGGTGTTCCAGTCGATCGCCGGTACCGAAGCGGCCAACGCCAGTTTCGGCATCAACCTCAACTTATTGCAGGAAGGTTACGACGCAGGATTGAGCCTCAATCGCGGCACACTGGGTAAGAACCTGATGTACTTCGAAACCGGCCAGGGCAGTGCCCTGTCGGCCAACGCCCATCACGGCGTCGATCAACAAACCTGCGAAACCCGCGCCTACGCCGTCGCGCGGCATTTCAAACCGTTCCTGGTGAATACCGTCGTCGGCTTCATCGGCCCGGAATACCTGTACAACGGCAAACAGATCATCCGCGCCGGCCTGGAAGACCACTTCTGCGGCAAATTGCTCGGTGTGCCCATGGGTTGCGACATCTGCTACACCAACCACGCCGAAGCCGACCAGGATGACATGGACACCCTGCTGACCCTGCTGGGAGTCGCCGGGATCAACTTCATCATGGGCATCCCCGGCTCCGACGACATCATGCTCAACTACCAGACCACCTCGTTCCACGATGCGCTCTACGCCCGGCAGACCCTGGGCCTGAAGCCCGCACCGGAGTTCGAGCAGTGGCTGGCAAAAATGGGCATCTTCACTCAAGCCGATGGCAGGGTTCTCTTCGGCGACAGCCTGCCGCCAGCCTTCCGGCAGGCCTTGGCGCAACTGGGATGAGCATTGACATGGATAAACTACCCTTCGATCCACACAACCCCTGGCTGGAGCTGCGGCGCCTGACGCCGGCGCGAATCGCTCTGGGCCGCACCGGCACCAGCATTCCCACTCGCGCACAACTGGACTTCCAATACGCCCACGCTCAGGCGCGGGATGCGGTGCACTTACCGTTTGACCATGCCTCCCTCGGCGCGCAATTGGCCGAACGTGATCGCCAGTGTCTTTTGCTGCACAGTGCGGCGACGGATCGCAACACGTACCTGCAACGCCCCGATCTGGGGCGAAAACTCAGTGATGCCTCGGCGCAGACCCTGCGTGATTACGCGACGGCCCATCCGGGAGGCGTGGATCTGGTGATCGTGGTCGCCGACGGCCTGTCGGCACTGGCCGTTCATCGCCATACCCTGCCGTTTCTGACGCGTTTCGAAGAGCAAATGGCCGGCGACAGCTGGACTGTTGCGCCAGTCATACTCGTGGAACAGGGCCGGGTGGCCGTCGCCGATGAGATCGGTGAGTTGCTTGGCGCAAAAATGACCGTGATTCTCATCGGCGAACGCCCTGGCCTCAGCTCCCCGGACAGCCTGGGTTTATATTTCACCTACAATCCCAAGGTCGGCCTTACCGATGCCTACCGTAATTGCATCTCCAATGTCCGGCTTGAAGGGCTGAGTTACGGCATGGCGGCACACCGTTTGCTGTATTTGATGCGTGAAGCCTGCCGGCGGCAGTTGTCAGGGGTCAATCTGAAGGACGAAGCGCAGGTTCAGACACTGGCGTCGGACGCGGAGGCCGACATGAAAGCTAATTTCCTGCTCGGCCCGCCGAATGCCTGAACCGCTTCTGCATTGCACATTCGTACCAGTTTCAGGCAGGATCGTTGCGCGGCCGCCAAGGGTTTCCCATCGCCGTCAGAGACGTAAGACAGCCACTTGAAGACGAGACCTACCATGCGGATTATTCAAGCGACCCTCGAACACCTGGACCTGCTGACCCCGTTGTTCGTCAAATATCGCGAGTTTTATGGCTCCCTGCCGTATCCGGACTCGTCCCGGGCGTTCCTCGAAAAACGCCTGCGTCGCAAAGAGTCGGTGATCTACCTGGCGTTGTCCGATGACGACAGCAACAAACTGTTGGGTTTCTGTCAGCTTTACCCGAGTTTCTCCTCGCTTTCGCTCAAACGCGTGTGGATCCTCAACGATATTTATGTCGCCGAGGACGCCCGCCGCCAGTTGGTGGCCGACAACCTGATCCGCACCGCAAAAAAAATGGCCAAGGAAACCAATGCCGTGCGCATGCGTGTTTCCACCAGCAGCAACAACGAAGTCGCGCAGAAAACCTATGAGTCCATCGGATTCAAGGAAGACACCGAATTCAAGAACTATGTGCTGCCGATCAGCGACGAACTCTGAATCACCTGCACCTGTGGGAGCGAGCAGGCTCGCTCCCACAGGTTCGGTATCAAGCCATCGGTCTTGTCATGACATTCCCCGCTACAATCTCGACGCGATTTTCACCTCTCGCCTCGTATAATCCCGAACTCCCCGGCTTGTAAGAAAAACTACCCTTATCCGTAGTCTTACGCGAAGTCATCCGCACAGGCCTGCTGAGTCGGGCCGTTACCACAGGTGCTTTCCATGGATTTCAACCCGATCGACATCGTCCTGCATCTCGACGTCTACCTCGACATGCTTGTAACCAACTACGGGGCATGGATCTACGCCATCCTGTTTATGGTGATCTTTTGTGAAACCGGCCTGGTGGTCATGCCCTTCCTGCCGGGCGACTCCCTGCTGTTCATCGCCGGTGCCGTGGCGGCCGGTGGCGGCATGGACCCGGTACTGCTCGGCGGCCTGCTGATGCTGGCGGCGGTTCTGGGCGACAGCACCAACTACATCATCGGACGAACGGCGGGTGAAAAACTGTTCAGCAATCCGAATTCGAAGATCTTCCGTCGTGACTACCTGCAACAAACCCACGACTTCTACGACAAGCATGGCGGCAAAACCGTGACTCTGGCGCGCTTCATGCCGATCATCCGCACCTTTGCACCGTTCGTCGCCGGCGTTGGGAAAATGCCTTATCCGCGGTTCTTCGCCTTCAGCGTCTTTGGCACTGTCCTGTGGGTCGGCGGGCTGGTGACGCTCGGTTACTTCTTCGGCAACGTACCGTTCATCAAGAAGAACCTGTCGCTGCTGGTAGTCGGCATCATCCTGTTGTCGTTGGTGCCAATGGTCATTGGCATGGTACGTAACCGCCTTGCAGGTTCGAACTCCAAAGCCGAATCGCGCTGACACGATGTGGTCCCTGAGCGCCTGGCGTCGCCGGCGCACCTTGGCAAAGCACCCGATTGCCGATGACATGTGGCAACGGGTGCGCCATCACCTGAGTTTTCTCGATGGCCTCAGCGCCGCCGAAGACCAATGGCTGCGCGAAGCCTGCGTGCTGTTCCTCGAAGACAAGCACCTGAGCGCCCTGCCCGGTGTCGAACTGCATCAGGAACAACGCTTGCTGCTCGCAGCCCAGGCGCAACTGCCGCTGCTGCACCTCGGCGACCTGAACTGGTATCAGGGCTTCCACGAAATCATTCTCTACCCCGACGACTTCCTCAGCCCCCAGCGCCATCGCGATGCCAGCGGCGTCGAGCACGAATGGGACGGAGAACACAGCGGTGAAGCCTGGCAGCAAGGCCCGGTCATCCTCGCCTGGCCCGGCGTAATGGCCAGCGGAGGCTGGGAAGGCTACAACCTGGTGATCCACGAACTGGCGCACAAACTCGACATGCTCAATGGCGTCGCCAACGGCCTGCCGCCGTTGCATGCCGACATGCGCGTCAGCGACTGGGCCAACGTCATGCAAGAGGCCTACGACGACCTAGACCGGCAACTGGAACGCAATCCCGATGCCGAAACGGCCATCGACCCGTATGCCGCGGAAAACCCTGCCGAGTTCTTCGCCGTCACCAGCGAATACTTCTTCAGCGCCCCGGATTTGCTGCACGAGGCTTATCCACAGGTGTACCAGCAGCTGAAGTTGTTCTATCGCCAGGACCCTCTGGCGAGGTTGAAGCAACTAAAGGCGCATGACCCTGTCTATCAGGCACACCAGTGAGCGCCATACGACTTCTGGTGCGTGGCGTCGATCCAGGAATATGCCTATAATCGCCGCCACTTTTTGGTCAATCCGGCCAAGTGTTTTTGGTCAACTAACGGGGGCAACGCCCAATGAGCTACAGCAAGATTCCGGCTGGCAAAGACCTGCCGAACGACATCTACGTCGCGATCGAGATTCCGGCCAACCACGCGCCGATCAAATACGAAATCGACAAAGACAGCGATTGCCTGTTCGTTGACCGTTTCATGGCCACCCCAATGTTCTACCCGGCCAACTACGGTTACATCCCGAACACCCTGGCTGACGACGGTGACCCCCTCGACGTGCTGGTCGTAACCCCTTACCCGGTTGCTCCAGGCTCGGTAATCCGCGCCCGTCCGGTCGGCATCCTGAACATGACCGACGATGGCGGCGGCGATGCCAAGGTCATCGCAGTCCCACACGACAAGCTGTCCCAGCTGTACGTCGACGTGAAGGAATACACCGACCTGCCAGCGCTGCTGATCCAGCAGATCGAGCACTTCTTCGCGAACTACAAAGATCTCGAAAAAGGCAAATGGGTGAAGATCGAAGGCTGGGCCGGCGCAGACGCCGCCCGCGACGCGATCACCAAGTCGGTTGCTGCCTATAAAGGTTAAGAGCGGCCGCGAGCTTCAAGCGACAAGCTTCAAGAAAAACCCTGGTTGAACCAGGGTTTTTTGTGGGCGCTTGATAAGTGCGCTAAACATAACGTTTAACCCTGCTCGATCTTGGTTTTTACTTGTTTAAAATTCCCCAAGAGCGTCTTACATCCCGTCGTAAATTTCCCGCGAAATTTGAACGAGGCGTTTATTCAAACCCTTGTTAGCCGCCAGTAGACTCGCGTTCATGAAAAAGAACACTAGCGGCCCACGCTTCAAGGCTCTCCTCGAAGCAGCGAACATCACGACCACCGGATTTGCCGAATTCCTGGATACGGCTCCGCAAAATGTACATAACTGGTACACCCGCGGTGTGCCCGCCCATTGCATGGAAGAAGTCGCCAGAAAACTCTCCGTCAGCAGCGACTGGCTGAAAACCGGCGAAGGCTCGAAAGATGCCCAGCACCTGCGCCTGCTCGAAGACTCCGGCAACATCTTCGATGCCCAGACCATCCGCGGTGTCTATACAGTCATCGAGCCTGTCGACGTCGAACTGCCATTCCTCAAAGAAGCTGTCACCGCCCCGGGCTCCAACATAACCCACGTTATAGAAGACCCCGAGAAATCCATCCGCCTGCCCCGCAGCCACCTCGATTCCCTGGAAATCAACCACGCCGACGCCATCTGCGCCCTTATGAGCGGCAATAGCATGGGCGAGAAAATTGAAGACGGTTCGACCCTGGCGATTGACCGTGGCCTGACCCAGATTGTCGATGGCGAGATCTACGCCATCGAACATGACGGCATGCTGCGCATCAAGTACCTGCACCGACTACCGGGCAACTCCCTGCGACTGCGCAGCCACAACCGCGCCGAATACCCGGATGAAATCTTCAGACCCGCCCAAATCGAAGAGCAGAACATCAGGGTGCTGGGCTGGGTGTTCTGGTGGTCGACCCTGAACAAACGGCGGCCGGCGCTGCCGTTTCTTTAAGCGCTCCAGAACGCCCATCGGCCGCCCACCCGGGCGGCCAAACGGCTCTGCCCGGCACTTCCCGCTGGGAATTTTCGTCAAACCTGCGTATGCTGCGCCCCACATTTGCGCATCGATCCGCCTTGCGGCTCAGATGCACTGACCTGACAGATGACTTTCTCACCAGGTCCCACAGCCGGACGCAAGATCCGGGTGTACGTTTTGAAGGCTGGCGCGGTTTACCAAAAATGATCCAAGCCAGTCCCCGAGAAGCCGGCCACAAGCCGGCTTTTTAATGTCTGAAAGAAAGTGATTCACGACAAAAATCACTCAACCCCTTCAGTATTCAGCGCATAAAACTCCTGCAACTTGGCTTGCAACAGTTTCTTGTCTGGCAATTGGGTGTGGTACTCCGCGATCAAGGCAGGCGACAGCGAGCGGTTCAGGGCGTACTCGACGATTTCGTCCTCTTTGCTTGCGCATAACAATACGCCGAGCGCCGGGTTTTCGTGTGGTTTGCGGACATTGCGGTCCAACGCTTCAAGATAAAAATCCATCTTCCCCAGGTATTCCGGCTCAAAGCGCCCGACCTTGAGTTCGATCGCCACCAGGCAGTTCAGCCCACGGTGGAAAAACAACAGGTCCAGTGCAAAGTCACGCCCACCTACCTGCAACGGATATTGCGAACCCACAAAGCAGAAGTCCCTGCCCAGTTCGATCAGAAAGTCCCTGAGCTTGTGCAGCAAGCCTCCATGCAAGTCTGTCTCTGCATGACCACGTTCCAGAGCCAAAAACTCGACCACATAGGCATCCTTGAACACGTCCAGAGCCTGGGGATGAATTTGTCTCAGCGGTGCTGACACTTTTGCCGGGCTGACCACTGAACGTTCAAACAGAGCCGCCTTGAACTGCCGCTCCAGTTCGCGGCTCGACCACTTCTCCTGGATTGCCATGCGCAGGTAAAACTCACGCTCCTCCGGGCGTTTGCTCTGGTTGAGGATGATCATGTTGTGTGTCCAGGGCAATTGTCTCAGCAGTGCTGAGACTTTTACGTCATGCCTGTACGCTTCGAAAAATTGACGCATACGAAACAAATTAGGCCGGGTAAAGCCCCTCAGTCCGGGCTGAGTACGAGCGAGGTGAGTGGCTAATCGAGCCACCACCCCATCCCCCCACTCCGCCGCTTCAATTTTGCGACTGATGTAGGCCCCAACCTGCCAGTGCAACTCAATCAGCTCGGTGTTGACCGCCTGCATGGCGCGTTGTCGCGCTGTCACGATCAGTTGGGTGATTTCGTTGAAAGCAGAATCGATAGAGGTATTGCCAGGAAGATCATTCACGTCAGGGCATTTCCATGTCGGTTGGAGGGCCCTCTCAATTACTCCTGATACCGACGCAAGAACATTCACAATGTATGTCTGCATGAAACAACGCTAATAGGCCTCCATCCCACCCAGAGAACACGTGCAAAGCAAAAATGGTCGATGCTAAATCCACCCCGTCCTTCCTCTGTCTTATCCGGGTGCAATGATGCTGCTGGCAGTGCTGGGTGTGGTGCAGGTCAGTTGGCGGGGTCAAGGGGGTCGATATTGTCCCGCTCGTTTTCACCCGCGAGTGGTGCTACGACCTTTCTAACCTGCTTTCACAGGCGGATGAAGCCCTGTATGGCGCCAAGGATCACGGGCGCAATCGTGTGCAAACCCTGCGCAAGTTGTACCTCAACCTCACGGATAGCTGAATGACTTCACCAACGTCAGCTCCCCCACCGCGCGCATCGGCACCAGGAACGTCTCCATCTTCTCGCTCGGCGTGCCTTCCTCGGTAATCACCGTCACCTGCGCCGTGGTCAGCGCTTGCACCGCGTCTTCCTGCCCCTCTTCATCACTGCTGTAGCCACCGCCAAAGTAGTTCACATACACCAGATATTGCCCCTTGATCGGCGCGGGCATGGCGAAGATCTCCGGGCCGTAGCCGGTGGTGACGTCGACGTCGAGCGCTGCGCCGTTGGGGGCGACGCGGTCGCCGTACCAGATGTGGGCGCCGTCGGGGGTGATCAGGTGCAGGTCGAGGTCGGTGTTATCGCTGTCCCACGACAGCAAAACGCGCAACTTGGCCGGGGTCGCACCGCCGCTGCTGTTGAGAAATTGCGTGCGGTGACGTTGTTGGCCATCAGGGCTGCGTACTTCGACGCTGTTGCTGCCGTTGGGGAATGAGAACGGGCGATCGAAGCGGCCGGCCGGGTCGATTTTCAGCGGCATGCTCACCCCGTTGACGATCAGCCGGCCGGGCTCTGTCGACTTCGGTGTGGCTTTGATCTGCCCGCTGATGCGAGCGGTGTTGGCCTGCCCTGCCGGGGTATTCACCGACGAGGCCGGGTAGTTGACGGTCTGCCGGAAGCTTTCCCCTTCGCCCTCAGGCGCGCCGGTGCGCCAACCGCCTGCGGGGGTGTCGAGTTTGACGCTGTCAGCCGCCATCACCGATGGCAACGCCACCAGCGAACAGAGCAACAGCAAGACCTGTGGATAACGGAGTTTCATGGCCTATTCCAGCAAGAGGTGGCGGGCGAGCCCTTCGATGTAGGTTTCATCCTGGCCGTTGGGGTGTGCTTCGAAGGCCAGGTGCAGGTATTCGTGGGTCAGGTCGAGGCGTTCTTGCAGCGTCTGCGCGCCGCGTACGTAGATGCGCTGACGTTCGCGGTCGACATAGGGGCGGCCGAAGGCCAGGCGGCATACGGCGAAGGTGCTGACTTCGTTGTAGCCGGTTTCGCTTTCAAGCTTTGGGCGCCAGCCGCGCCGTTGTTTCTGCAGCCATTCCTGTGCGACGGGCAACGCTTCGCAGGACGCGACCGGGTTGTCCCAGCGGCTCAGACTGGCGCGTGGGTAGGCGTGCAGCAAGATGGCGTCGTAACGTTGGCCGACCCGTGCCTGTTCGACGGCTTGCTGCCAGGACAGTTTGTCCGGGCCGGGTTGATCGGAATGGTAGGTGACGGTGCTGCCGGCCAGGACCAGGTCGCTGGTCCACGCGGCGATGTCGCGAGACCCGGACGACGCCGGACGCGGTGCGACCCGCTGACGGCTGCTGCTGTCGTCGATGCTCAGGCAGTCACCGCTGCGCGTGGCGTTTTGCAGCAGGTACGTGCGGATGGCCACGGCCAGGGCTTTGGCGGCTTCGACCGGTTCGGCACTGGCTTCGCGCTGGAGAACACGGGCGACGTATTCTTCGCGATCCAGCCGGGCGACGAGCTTGTCGTTGAGCAGGAATAGTTCGCCGTCGCTGTGAATATCCAGCGCATTGCCGTTGGCGAATTCAACACGGTAGTCTCCCTGCAACGCTCCGGAAGTCACCACACTGCCCCCCGACAGCACGCGCCGAAGTGGATAGCGCGAGAACAGGTCGACCTCTACGCATTTCCCTGCATCCGCAGGCCATGAAGCGGGAATCACCGTAGACAGTGCCTGCGCGTAATCACGCAGTACCCGCTGACTGGTGCCCCGTCCTCCGGCCCAGACCGATGCACCATCCGCCGTCCAACCGGCAAACCCGCCCTGACGCAACGCAGCATCCTGATCCGCCAACCAGCTCCAGGTCTTCACCCGCAGACGGCTTCCGAGTTCGCCGACGACATGGCCATCGCCGGCATTGAGCACCACATCGAGCAACACACGTCGGGCTTGATCCTGTGCCGGCAGTACCGACAGCACCTTCAACAGTTCCGCCACCGAAACCCGGGTAGCCGGTTGCAACGAAGGCAAATCCAGCACCCATTGCGGCGCCTGCCGCGTCTGCCAATAGGCTCGCCAATCTGCATCGGTAATGCCCAGCCGCGCGGGTTCGAAATACAGACCGCATGACTTCACCAACGCCTGATCACGCTCGATCCTGCCGCCCGCCGTGCAGCAATAAACCTCTTCCTTCGACTGGCCGCGACATTCATAAGCCGGCTCACGCGCGCCGGTGTCCACCAGCCAGGCGTAGACGAACAACTTCCACACACTGCCCAGCGGCGTCTGCAAGGTCTGCGGCAACGGCTCGCGGGTGATCACCTTCGTTCGGTTCAGCGACAACAAGTCGCCGTTGAAGGCCAGGCGCAAAGGTTCGTCCTGCGCCGTTGCCAGCACAGGGATCAAACACAGCAACCCACCTATCAGCAGCCTGTGCACGTCAGTGAACCGTGACTTGGCCAAGGGCTGCCTTTTGTTCCACTGCCTGATGCTGCGGTGCATAGACCTGAGTGAAACGCACCGGCGGCAAGTTGAACTGCCCCTTCTGCGAGAAGCGCACCAAGTGCCGCAGGCGCAATTCGCCACTCAAGGCATCCACCGGAACGGCATAAGCCATTTGCCCCGGTTCGAAACGCGCCTTCTCCAGCGCTGTTGGCTCGGTGTCGGCCTTGCCCATGAGCTTGATGCCCCAGGTGGTGCGCTCGACATCGGCGCCCGGCGGCAGCGGCACTTCCAGCATGCCGTAACGCAACGGTCTGGCGGCTTTGCTGGTGACGATCACTTCGTCGAGATAAAGGTTATCGCTCGACAGTGGCGCATTGCCGACCGCTTCGAGTTTGAAGGTGAAGGCTTCATCCCCCGGCACCAGTCGCGACAGGCGACGGGTGATGGTCACGGCCATCGGATCGACCGCCGGCTGTTGGCTGCGGTAGCTCAGTGCAGCACGTAATGGACGCTCTTGCGCGCCGCTTAGCGTCAATACCGTCGGCACGGGCGCAGCCCCCTGCCACGTCCAATACATCTCACCAGAAACCCCGTACTGCTTCTTCCAGCCTTCACCCGGCGCCAATGCAATGGTGGGCGATGCCTGCTCGATGCTGCGTTGCAGCCAGGTCAACGCCAACGCACGCTCCAGGGTCGATTGCTGCGGCAACAAACGTTGCAACAACGCTTGAGCGTGAGCCTGATCGAAGGGCTGCAGCGACAGGTTCAGCGCTTCGGCAAACGGCTGGGAACTGACCGCCAGACGTTGCTGCGCGTCGGCCAGTTGCCGGTTGAACACATCCGGCAAAGCGACCTTCGCTTGCCTGGCCAGCGATGCCGTCAGCACCCGTGCGGCCGCCAGCCCCAAGGCTGAATCCGGATCGCTCATGACGAGGCTGTCTTCGCCGTCTTCCATCAGATTCGCGGCAGTGCCCTCACCCGCTTTCGCCAGGTCGTCCATCAAGCCACTGAGCAAGGTGTTGACCGGTAACTGCATCTGTCGGGCAAACGACAGGATCAGCGCCCGCTGCAACAGCGGCGTGCTCTTCGCCTGCTTGGCGTAGACCTCCAGCACCCGCTGCCAATGCTCCGGCGGCAGGCTCAGTTCAAGCACCTGGCTGGCATGCCAGTCGGCGTAATAGGCGTAAGCGGTGAGGAACGCATCCGGCTCGCCGTCCATGCCCCACCAGGTGAAACACGCCGAAGGGCCAGCCATTTGCACCAGGCGCAAGCGACTGTTTTGCATGATCAGGCGCAGGCGATCGCGGATCTGCGGATTCGCCGCCAGCGTCGGGTAGGCGATGCTCAACGGCAACAGGCGACTGGCGGTCTGCTCGACGCCACCGTAGGGGTAGCTCAGCAGGTCGTCGAGGGCAGAACGGAACAACGCTGGCGGACTGTCATCCAGGCGCAGGCGGATATCACTGGCGTCTGTCGGCAACGTCAGCGGCGTATCGCCCTCACCCACATCAAGGCTCTGGGTTTGAGTCACCTGCCAGCCTTCACCGGTCGCGCTCAGGTGCACCGTCAGGGCGTCAGCGGTTTTGCCGTCCTGCACCAGCTCGGCGCTCCACTCGCCATTGGCCAGCTCAAAGGCCGGCAACGGGATGTAGTTGATGCCGCTGTTCAGGGTCGCAGGCACGCGCTGTTCGTTGCCGGCGTAACGGGTCACCAGTTCGGCCTTGACCGGTTTCTCGGCCTGACTGAAGGCGAACACGCCGAGGTCCGGTTTGTCGCCGGCGCGGAATCGAGTCGGGCCGCTCCACTTCAGGTACAGCGGTTTTTCCGAGCGCACGAATTGCTTCTTCTGCCCGACCTGCCCGCCATCGGCGATGGCCCTGGCGGTGATGCGCCAGCGGGTCAGGGAGTCGGGCATCTTGAAGGTGAAGCGGGTTTTGCCATTGGCATCGGTCAGCAACTCAGGTTGCCACGCCGCCGTGTCGACATCCTCGCGACGCGGTCGCTCCAGCACTTTCACGCCGCGCTCACTGCGATTGGCTTTGCCCGGTGCACCGGGGCTGCCCGGCAGGGCGACGTCATAACTGATGAACGACAAACTGGCGCTGGTGCGCACGTTGTTACGCCGTGGGTGATAGAAGAACTGGTCGATGCTCGGCGCGACTTCCGGTTGCAGCGCGTAGACCATTTCATCGACCACGCTGACCGTCAGGTGCGCGGGAATCGCTTTGCCGGCGAATTGGGTGGTCAGGTCCACCGAGACGGTTTCGCCCGGCTGATAGGTTTCTTTATCGGTGGTGATGACCACATCGATCTGCGGCGTAATCACTTTGATGCCGGCGTTCTGGAAACTGTACTGGCCGCCCTTGGTGTACAGCACCGAGAAGGTCAGGTTCGGCGCGAAACCGTCCTTCACCGGGATGCGCGCGCGGTATTGGGTATCGCTGAGTTTTTCCATCTTCAGCCAGTCGCCGCCTTTGGAAAGTAACGCAGTGGCTTCGACCTTATCGCGCTCCAGAGACAGCAGCGCATCGCTCACTGGCTCGGGGAAAGTGATCAGCGCCAGCGCCTCATCACCGGCTATGTACTCGGGCTTGTCGAGGACGATTTTCACGGTGCCGGGTACGGCTTTGACACCTTCGCCGGTAACCGAATGACCGGTGGCACCGACCACCCGGCCATGATCATCCTTGAGCGTCAGGTTGTAGGTGCCCGGCCGGTCAAAGGCCAGGGTGAACCCCTTGTCGATTGCCGCGAGTTTGCCTTCGCCGATGCTCTGGTCTTCCAGGCGTACCCAGTCGTAGCTGCCCGGCGTAACGGCATCGACCTGCTCACCTTCGCGGGTGTAGCTGAAGGCAACCCTGTCACCCACCGCGCTGAAACGCCGAGGCGCGCTCAAGCGGAAATTCGCCGCGCCACGGTCGATGAGGATTTCCTTGGTGGTCTTGACCCGATACGCCGCACCGTCGCTGGCAAACACCGTGAGCATGTAGCGACTCGGTTTGTCGGCAGCCGGCAAGTCGAGGGACGCGTTGCCCTTGGCATCGGTGGTCAATTCGGTGCTGGTCAGCTCCACCGGAAATTGCCCGAGGTATTGCAGTTCGTTGTCGACCATCGACAGTTGCTGGGCGCGCAGGCTCAGACTCAATTTCGCATTGGCCACCGGTTTTCCGTCCGGGTACAGCAGCACCAGGTTGCCCTTGACCGGCTCGCCAGTACGGTAATCCTGCTTGGCCAGATTGAGCGAAATCTCGAAGTGCGGCTTGATGTATTCAGCGACACGAAAGGCGCTGCTGTAGGCCTGATCCTTGTAGTTGAAACGCAGTTCATAACCACCGGCCACGGCGTTATCGGGCAACTGGAATCGGCCTTGAGTGCCAGCCTTGGAATCGAGTTTCAGATCGAGGGATTGCAGCGCCGTGCCGGTCGCATCCAGCACGGTCACATTCACGTCGGCCGCGCTTGGCTGCACCGAGTCCCGCGCGTTCTTGAACTCCCGCCCGACGATTTTCAGCGACACCCAATCCCCCGGTCGATACAGCGGCCGATCGGTGAAGGCATAAAGTTTGGTGTCATAGATTTCGCTGTCGTAGTAGAAGTTCTCGGAGACGAACACCCCACCCTCTTCGTCTTCGCCGATCACGAACGAGCGCTCGGGGCTGACGTGCTTCAGGCGCAGCAAGCCGTCGGTATCGGTGGCACCGCTGCTCATCACGCCGAGGCCGTCAGTCCACAGCACATTGACCTTCGGCACCGAGCTGCCTTCGTGTTTGCGCGCGGCCCACACCAGCAATTCGTCACCGGCGATCTTGCTCACCGCCACGGTGTTGGAGACAAACACCATGGTGGTCGCACGGTACTTGCCGATCAGCGCCTCCACCAGATAAAGACCCGGTTTGAGATTACCCAGCGGGATGTACACGTTGCCCGGCGCGACGCTGACGAACTCACTGGAAGAGCCGGCCAGGTTCACCCCGGCAGGTGGCTGGATCGGCTTGGCCTGCCACAACGGATAACGGAACTGGCTGACTACCGGCAAACCCGGTATCAGTGCAAATTGCGGCTGCGCATCGTAGGGCGTTGGCGCGGCCATCGCATTGCCCATCTTCAGTTCCGGCACTTCCTCGGTGACTTGTTTACGCGACTCGTAGGAAAACGCCCGCTGCATCACCCGACGGGATTTGCGATACCAGTTGTCCCACAGGTAAGCGAGAGTGTTGGACAGCCCTTCACCCTTGAACTGGCCATCGCTGACCACCCGATGCAGGTTCTTCTGGCGCTTGAGAAAATCCATTGGCTTGTCGATGCGATACACCCGAATGTCGGCACCACCGTAGGGCTCCATGCGAAACCGGCGATAGTCGCGACCCGGCGCTTCGAGGCGCACCATCGCCTGTTCGTCGCTGGCAAAGCTGCTGTCGGCCAGCAGGAAAAAACTCTCGCCGGCCACTGGTGCATAGCCGCTGGACGGGATCGAGTCGTCCGCATCAACCGCCGAGAAAGGCAGCACCAATACCAACAGCAGAGACAGAAAACGCAGCATGCGGGCACCGGTCATTGGGAAAGAAAATTCAGTCGATAGACGCCGATGAAGTTGGGGTTGGCTGCGTCGGGTATCCATCGGGTGTCCTTCCATGTCATGAGTTGCTGCAGGCTTGCCGAACGCATGCCGTTGTCGGTGGGTGTGCTGGTGCCGGTGTGATAGGCAATGTAGCGGCCCATCCAGATCATCAGGTGCTGGTCGTCGCCCTGATCGAAAAACATCAGGTCGCCGGGGCGTGCTTGGGCCACATCGCGGCTGACCAGATGGCTGTTGAACTGGATCAATTTGATCGCATTGACGTATGGCCCGACTTTGCCGCCGCCCTGCTGCCATTGCTGGGCAAGACCGCGCTGGGCATCGCTCAATTGCAACTCCGGCGGCAGGTAACGATTGGACAGGCCATTGCTGCGCAGCCATTTGTCGTCATGGACTTTCAGTGCTTCGTTAGCGGCGAAGCGCACCAGTCCGGCGCAGTCTTGCTGATACCAACGGGGGCTCGGGCCCTGGCTCAGTTGCTCCTGGGCGATGCGCACGAACCAGGCGCGAAACACCTGGGATTGCTGTGGGTCGAGCGATGGTGCCTCGTCAGCGCGGGCACCCGCGCTCAGCAACAAGGCCAGCAGGCCGAGACTTCGGATCAATGCCGTCACAGAGCTTTCCACTCCAGCGGCAGCCACTGCCAGTGGCCGTCAGGCTCGCTGCCTTCGGGCAAGGTCAGGGCGTATTTACCGTAGCCGCCGAGCTTGCGCAGTTTCGGGATCAGCCAGGTTTGCGCGGCGTTGTAGAACACCGGCTCCATGTCCTGGGGCAGGCTGTCGAGGGTTTCCTGCTGCATCAGTTGCGCCATGGACTCCGGACCGAAATAGACCGGCATCAGCAGGTCTTTTGGCACCACGTCGGCCATTGGCGGGAAACGTTTGTCGAGGGTGCCAAGAGCCTTGTCCACCAGCTTGTCATCGAGAGAAAACAGCAGCGTCGAACCGTGACGCGCCAGGCTCACGCGCATGAACGCCTTGCCGCTGATGGCATCGGGATCTTGAGCTTCCTTGGCCGTATAGGGACCGAAACTGGAGCTGACCTGACGTTGCCACAGATGGCTCTGGCCTTGCTGTTTTTCCACCACCGGGAAGGCGCCTTCTTCGACATTGCTCTCGTAGGCACCGACCATCGAGCCGAACAGACTGCCCAAGTCTCCATCGAGTTTGCCGCCGCCATCATCGTTGAGGCTGGCCACCAGTAAGGGTGTGTACAACCGCGAATCGGCATACCAGCACAGGCCCGCCGCGCCGGCCATGTGTTCGGTCAGCGCCTGAGCCACCTTCTCCTCGGCACCGAGTTTCACCAGCAGCGGTTTCTGTTGTTCGGCAGCCAGCGGCAACGCCACGCAAGCGCTGGCGCCCATCGGCATGGCTTGCCAGATCGGCTTGAAATCGAAGTCCGGCTGATTCTCCAGTTCATCCATGGCCAGGAAGCTGTGCCAGCCCTTGTCGTCCATGTCGAAACGCAGGCCGGCGAAGTTCGCAATGAAGCGCTGGTAACCCATGGCCAGCACGCTGGCATTCACCGACAGGCGTTGTTTCACCTGCGGCGCACGAGGCGGCAGGCCAAAGGCTTCGGGGAACAGTTTGTCGCCATTGAGCAACGCGGCAATGGCCGTGGTCGATACGCTGCCCGATTCTTCCGTTGCACCGCTTTGTGGATCGTAGAGCTTCGCCGGGTTGGACAGCACCACCAGTTTGTCACCATGGGACGCAAACAGCAGCGCCTTGCTGGCGTTGTAATTGAGTTGATAGAGCGCCACGTCGTCGGTGCCGACCTTCACGTCAGCGACTTTGCTCAACTGCGAGTCGTCCAGCGCCACTTTGGCCAGCGGCTCCAGCACCTTGGCCAGCCCGCCGCGATCCATCACCAGCAGGAAATCCTTGAGCCGCCCATCCGCCCCGCGCCACAACGCTACGTCGGCAGGCTGATCGAACAACTGCTCGATCAAGGTGTCCTGCAGTTTCAGGTCATGTTCGTAGATGATCCGCCGCAAGCTGCCGATCAACCCCAGGCGGTCGGCATGGCTTTCGTAATAGAAGACGAAGTCTTCGGTCAGGGTTTCCTTGAGAAACGGCACTGCCAGCAAGTCCTTGGGCAACTGGCTCAGGGAATGGGTTTCCAGCAAGCCATCCGGGCGGCTCATGCCCAGTTTGTCACTGGCCAACGCAGGCGCCGGGGCCTTGGGCTTGTGCATGAACCACCCCAACCCACCGGCCACAACGACGACCAGGCATATCCCGATCAGCAGTGTCGGCCAATGCAGGGAAGGTTTGGCCGCTGGTGCGCCAGCGGCCGGAGTAACAGCGCTATCACTCATGTTCACAAAACCCGATGTTCATCCGTGGAGCGGGGATGCTTAGTAGTTGAAAGTCTTGACCAGCAGCAGGTCGCCGATTGCGCGCAGGGGCACGAGGAACGTCTCGCGTTTTTCATCGACGGTGTTTTCGTTGAGCACCAGGTTGATCTGCGAGGTAATCACCTCGTTCTGGTTGCTTGTCTCATCGAAGTTATAGCCGCCGCTGCCGAAGTTGCCCCAATAGTTCACGTAAACCAGATAGGTGCCATGCAGCGGTGCGGTCATGGTGAACATTTCCGGACCCGGGCCATCGACGCCGTCAGGGTCGAGGCCGCCGCCGTTGGTCAAGGCCGGGTGCGCCCAGAAGGCATGCTGGCCATCGGGCGTGACGATGTGCAGGTCGAGTTCGGCCTTCGGATCGTCCCAACCCAGCACCACGCGAATCTTCGCCGGAGTGCGCAGGTTGTTGGCTTCATAGAATTGAACACGCTTGAGCGACTGGCCTTCGGCACTGCGGATTTCGACGCTGTTGGAACCGGCACCAAACGCGTACGGCCGGGCGAAACGCCCTTGCTCGTCGGTATAGAGATTCAGCGGATTGCCATTGACCGCCAAGGTGTGCGGCCCGCGCTGAGTGCCGAGGGCCTTGAGGCGGCCTTCGATCATCGTGCGGTTGCGCTGCACGCCTCTATCAATCGGTGGCGTGGGATAGGCGACTTGCGGGTTTTCGCTACGGTCCAGCAGACCGTTGTAACGCCAGCCACCCACCGGCTCCGACAACTCGGCATTCGGCGCGGCCAGAATCACGGGCGCGATAGCCAACCCGATCAGCAGCAAAAGAAATGAGCGCATGCGACGCCTCCTGCCATGCATGACGAAACCTTGCGCCTGATCCTGGGCGCGTTACCGATGCGGATACTGCGTTTCGTCTGAAAGACCCGTAACTGCCAGGTCGTATAGGGCTCGAAGGTTAGCCATTCGAGTGTTTTTTAACAATCCGATTGCTCTGAAATTGCGGCGGGAATCACGGTAACGGGTGGACCGTGAGCCGAATAAGCGCCATATTCGGCTCATTATATGAGCCGAATAGCCTTTCCAATCGGCTCACCCCCCACGTAGAGCATCAAGTTCATGACACATCAATGGATATGGCAGCAGCCTGATTGGCCGGGGTTCACCTGGAATGCCGAACGCCTGGCGCCCTTGTTACGCGAGTGCGTTCAAGCACAAGGTCGGCTAATGGGCATGGCCAGTTCCGTGGGCAGTTCGCTGAGCGCGCAAAGTGAGCTGGATGCGCTGTTGCAAAACATCGTCACCTCATCGGCCATTGAAGGTGAACAACTGAACGTCGGCTCCGTTCGTTCGTCGCTGGCTCGACGCTTGGGCCTGGATCTACCTGATGGCGATAGAGTCAGTCAACGCAGTGAAGGTCTTGCGCAATTGATGCTCGATGCTACGCAGCATTTTGCCGAGCCGCTGACGCTGGATCGCTTGCTGCACTGGCATGAATGGTTGTTTGCGGAGCAGGACGGCGACCTCGCCGCCCGGGCGATACGTGTCGGTGCATTGCGAGGTGATGAACCGATGCAGGTCGTCTCCGGTCGTCTCGACAAGCCGACCGTGCACTTCGAAGCGCCGCCTCGACTGGGTCTTGAGCGTCAACTCGAAATCTTCCTCGACTGGTTTGAGAGCGGCCGAAGGCAGGCCGGACTCGACCCATTGCTGCGTGCTGGCCTCGCACACTTCTGGTTTGTCACACTCCACCCTTTTGACGATGGCAATGGTCGCCTCACACGCACCATCACCGATCTGGCATTGGCACAGGGCGAGGCTCAGGCGATTCGCTTCTACGCTATGTCGGCGAGCATCCTGGAGGACCGTTCTGGCTATTACCGCGTGTTGGAAAACAGCCAGAAAACCACGCTGGACATCACCGAATGGCTGGAGTGGTTTCTACAAACCCTGTTGCGCAGTCTGCAGCAGGCCATGGCGCGGATAGAGTCGGTGCTGGGCAAAGCCCGCTTCTGGCAGGCACATCGGGAGGCTGAACTGTCGGCCGAGCAGACCAAAGTACTCAATCGCTTGCTGGATGGCGGGGAGCGAGGATTCGAAGGCGGGATAAGCGCAGCGCAATATCAAGCCGTGGCGAAAGTATCCAAGGCGACCGCGACCCGCCATCTGGCCGAACTGCTGGCTAAGGGCTGCCTGCAACGCCTGCCCGGTGGCGGGCGCAGCACCCGCTACCGAATCCACTATCCTGATAACCCGGTACTGTAGGAGCTGCCGAAGGCTGCGATCTTTTGATCTTGCTTCTAAAAAACAAAGTCAAAAGATCGCAGCCTTCGGCAGCTCCTACAAGGGGCGTGCGTCGTCTGTGAGTTTGCCCATGAACCCCCTATCTGCTAGTGTCGCGCCGGTTTAACGTCAACCGGAAATCGCCGCCATGGCCCGCAAAAAAGCTGCACTGGATTTCGAACAGTCCCTCGCCGACCTGCAAACGCTGGTGGAGCGTCTGGAGAATGGCGAATTGTCGCTCGAGGACTCGCTGGCCGCTTTCGAGCAAGGCATCGGTCTGACCCGCGATTGCCAGGCAGCGCTGGCCCAGGCCGAGCAAAAGGTTCAAGTGCTGCTCGAGCGTGATGGCGAGTTGGCCGAGGAACCCTTCGACGCGGATCAACCAGAATGATTGCAGCGTACTCGGCCACCAGCCAGGCCCGCGTCAATGCGGCTCTGGAAACCCTGTTCATCGCGCCGAGCCCTGAGCTGGCGCGGCTGTATGAGGCCATGCGCTACAGCGTGATGAATGGCGGCAAACGCGTGCGTCCACTGCTGGCCTACGCCGCGTGCGAAGCGTTGGGCGGCAAGGCCGAGCAAGCCAACGGCGCAGCCTGCGCGGTGGAGCTGATCCACGCCTATTCGCTGGTGCATGACGACTTGCCGGCCATGGACGATGACGATCTGCGTCGCGGCCAGCCCACTACCCACAAGAAATTCGATGAAGCCTGCGCGATCCTCGCCGGCGACGGTTTGCAGAGCCTGGCCTTCAGCGCCCTGCTCGATCCAAACCTGAGCACGTCGGATGCCGAAATCCGCCTGCAAATGGTCAGTGCCCTGGCGCTGGCCGCAGGCCCGGCGGGCATGGTCGGCGGTCAGGCCATCGACCTCGGCTCGGTCGGTCTGAAGCTTGACCAGAAAGCCCTGGAGTACATGCACCGGCACAAGACCGGGGCGCTGATCGAAGTCAGCGTCAAGCTCGGTGCCCTGGCCAGCGGCCGTGCCGAGAAAGACGAACTCAAGTCCCTGCAGACTTATGCACAGGCCATCGGCCTGGCATTCCAGGTGCAGGACGACATTCTCGACGTCGAAAGCGATACCGAAACCCTCGGCAAACGCCAGGGCGCCGACATTGCCCGGGACAAACCGACCTACCCGGCCCTGCTCGGCCTCGACGCCGCCAAGGCCTATGCCCTGGAGCTGCGCGACCAGGCCCTGCACGCACTGCGACCGTTTGACGCGGCGGCCGAGCCATTGCGCGATCTGGCCCGGTATATCGTCGATCGCCGCAGCTGACGGCGAATTCGCCAAAAAAAACCAACGCGTGGGCAGGGACCGATGCATCAGGTAAACTGCCGCATCTTTTATACCTATAACGATTCGCCTGATGCCCACGACGTTTCATGAGATTCCCCGCAAGCGCCCGACCACGCCCCTGCTCGACCGCGCGAAAACGCCGGACGGCCTGCGCCGGTTAGGCGAAGCCGAGCTGGAAACCCTGGCCGATGAATTGCGCCTGGAATTGCTCTACACGGTCGGCCAGACCGGTGGGCATTTCGGTGCCGGCCTGGGCGTGATCGAGCTGACCATCGCGCTGCATTACGTCTTCGACACCCCGGACGACCGGCTGGTGTGGGACGTGGGTCATCAGGCTTATCCGCACAAGATCCTCACCGGTCGTCGCGAGCGCATGGGCACCCTGCGCCAGAAGGACGGCGTTGCCGCGTTCCCGCGCCGCTCCGAGAGCGAATACGACACCTTTGGCGTCGGCCACTCCAGCACCTCGATCAGTGCCGCGCTGGGCATGGCGATTGCCGCCCGCCTGCAAAACAGCGAGCGCAAGGCGATCGCGGTGATCGGCGACGGCGCGTTGACTGCCGGCATGGCGTTCGAGGCGCTGAACCATGCGCCGGAAGTGGACGCCAACATGCTGGTGATCCTCAACGACAACGACATGTCGATCTCGCGCAACGTCGGTGGCTTGTCGAACTATCTGGCGAAGATCCTTTCCAGCCGCACCTACGCCAGCATGCGCGAGGGCAGCAAAAAAGTGCTGTCGCGCCTGCCCGGTGCCTGGGAAATCGCCCGGCGCACCGAAGAATATGCCAAAGGCATGCTGGTTCCCGGCACGCTGTTCGAAGAACTGGGCTGGAACTACATCGGCCCGATCGATGGCCACGACCTGCCGACCCTGATCGCTACCCTGCGCAACATGCGCGATCTGAAAGGTCCGCAGTTCCTGCACGTCGTCACCAAGAAAGGCAAAGGCTTCGCCCCGGCGGAAGTCGACCCGATCGGTTACCACGCCATTACCAAACTCGAACCGCTGGACGCCCCGGCCGTTGCGCCGAAAAAGGCCAGTGGACCGAAATATTCCGGTGTGTTCGGTGAATGGCTGTGCGACATGGCGGCTGCCGATCCGCGCCTGGTCGGGATTACCCCGGCGATGAAGGAAGGCTCGGATCTGGTCGCATTCAGCGAACGATTCCCGCTGCGCTACTTCGACGTGGCCATTGCCGAGCAGCACGCCGTCACCTTCGCGGCCGGCATGGCCTGCGAAGGCGCCAAACCCGTGGTGGCCATCTATTCGACCTTCCTGCAGCGCGGCTACGACCAGTTGGTGCATGACGTCGCCGTGCAGAACCTCGACGTACTGTTCGCCATCGACCGCGCAGGCCTGGTGGGCGAAGACGGTCCGACCCACGCTGGCAGTTTCGACCTTTCGTACCTGCGCTGTATCCCCGGCATGCTGGTGATGACCCCGAGCGATGAAAACGAGCTGCGCAAAATGCTCACCACCGGTCACCTGTATGAAGGCCCGGCGGCCGTGCGTTATCCACGCGGTAATGGCCCGAACGCGACCATCGAGAAGGACCTGGAGCCGATCGAGATCGGCAAGGGTGTGATTCGCCGCCACGGCAGCAAAGTCGCCCTGCTGGTGTTCGGCGTGCAACTGGCCGAAGCCCTGAAAGTCGCCGAGACGCTGGACGCGACCGTGGTCGACATGCGCTTCGTCAAACCGCTGGATGAAGCGCTGGTTCGCGAAATCGCCGGCAGCCACGAACTGCTGGTGACCGTCGAAGAAAACGCGATCATGGGCGGTGCCGGTGGCGCGGTCAGCGAATTCCTCGCCCGCGAAAACATCCTCAAGTCGATGCTGCACCTGGGCTTGCCCGACATCTACGTCGAACACGCCAAGCCTGCGCAAATGCTGGCCGAGTGTGGTTTGGATGAAGCGGGAATCGAAGCGTCCATTCGCGAGCGCCTGCAACTGCTCAACATCTAAACGCAAAACCCTGTGTAGGAGCGGCCGAAGGCTGCGATCTTTTGATCCTGGCCTTCGACAACTCCATATCTGAAAAAATCAAAATCAAAAGATCGCAGCCTTCGGCAGCTCCTACGGGGAGTTGCGTCGCATCTGAAATCTCGGACCCTCCATGAAACTCTCTCCCTTCGCCCTGACGGTGCCCCTGCTGTCGGCCGGTCAACTGCTGGCCGACACCTTCGAACGCGATCAGGCCCTGAAGCTGCCCGATGTGTTGATCAGCGCCAACCGCCAGGTCGAAGCGCGCAATGACAGCAGTGCCGCCAACACCGTATTCACCCGCGCAGACATCGATCGCCTGCAACCCGATAGCGTCACTGATCTATTGCGCCGGGTACCTGGCGTTCAAGTCTCGCAGACCGGCGGGCGCGGCAGTCTTCCGGGTGTCTACATCCGCGGCACCCAGTCGGCCCAGAGCCTGGTGCTGGTGGACGGCCAGCGCATCGGCAGTTCGACCTCCGGGGACAGTAACCTGCAGCACATCAACATCGAACAGGTCGAGCGCGTGGAAGTGCTGCGCGGCTCCCGCTCGGTGATTTATGGCAGCGATGCGATTGGCGGGGTGATCCAGATCTTCACCCGTCGTGGCGGCGAACAGGGCCTGCAACCTCGACTGCACATGGGTTTTGGCAGCAACCAGACCTGGGAACACAGCCTCGGTTTGTCCGGTGGTGATGAAAAAACCCGCTTCAACCTCGGCGCCAGCCTCGACGAAACCGCCGGGATCAATCGCACCCACGAGTCGTATCCCAGCGACGGCGACCATGACGAATACCGCAACAAATCCGTCAGTCTGAGCCTCAGCCATGCGCTGACCGATGACATCGAAGTCGGTGCCAACCTGCTGGATAACCGCGGCAAAAGCGAGTTTGACAACCCGTTCGGGCGCTTCGACATGAATACGTTCAAGTCGGTCCAACAGCAGCCCTACAACGAATTCGATGTGAGCAGTGTCAGCAGCTACATAGACGCGCGCTTCAATGATCTGTGGAAAACCCGCGTCGAGTTCGGCCACAGCGAAAACCGTGAGAAGACCCTGGACAAGCTCAGCGATGAGCGCAGCGTGTTCAACACCTACCGCGATTCGGTGAACTGGCAGAACGACCTGACGCTCAACGAGCGCAACAGTTTGCTGCTCGGAGGTGACTGGTATGAAGACCGCATCAACAGCAGCACCGCGTTCGATGAGGACAGTCGCTGGAACCGAGCGGCGTACATCCAGCACCGCTATCAGGCCGACAGCTTTTCCACGGAGTTGGGCCTGCGTCACGACGATAACCAGCAGTTCGGCAGCCAGAACACCTGGAGCGGCACCTTCACTCTGCCGCTGAACCCGGACAACGACGTGCTGCTGACCTACAGCGAAGGCTTCCGCGCGCCGACGTTCAACGATCTGTACTACCCCGGCTTCAGCAATCCGGACCTCAAGCCTGAAACGTCGAAAAGCTATGAACTGCAATGGCGCAGTCAATTGAACGAGAGCAGTCGCCTGGAGACGTCGCTGTATCGCACCGACCTTGAAGACGCGATCATTTTCGGCAGCAACTTGCGCCCCGAGAACGTTGCTTCCGCGCGAATCAACGGCTTCGAAGCCGCACTGAAGCAGGAACTGTTTGGCTGGCAGAGCAACCTTGGCGTGGCGATCATCGACCCACGTGACCGCGACACTGGCCATACCCTGGCCCGTCGCGCGCGGCGCACCTTGAGCCTGGACCTGGACCGACAGTTCGATCGCCTGGGCCTCGGCGCCAGTTGGCAAGCGGTCAGCAACAGCTATGACGACCTGAACAATCAACAGCCGCTCGGCGGCTATTCCTTGTTGGGACTGCGCAGCAGTTGGGAGCTCAATCGTGAAATCAGTCTGGAGCTGAAGGTCGATAACCTGCTGGACAAGGGTTACAGCCGGGCGTTGTACAGCCATCAAGGTAGCCCGTACGGGTATCGCGAGGAAGGTCGGGCGTGGATGTTCGGGGTGACCTGGACACCGGAGATCTGATCTGATCTGAAGTTTTCCGCGCATGGAATGGCCTCATCGCGAGCAAGCTCGCTCCCACAGGTTTTGCGACTGGATTACAGATTTGCAATCAAACCGAATCCCTGTGGGAGCGAGCTTGCTCGCGATGAAGGCACCTCGGTCTCAGCGGTCTGGCGCAATCAAATGGCAAAGCTTTGCAGTCGCCTCGATCATCTGCCCACTCGGCCGCTCCAGGCCCTTGTCCGTCA
Organism: Pseudomonas sp. 05L36; assembly: GCF_056398125.1. Classification (NCBI taxonomy): domain Bacteria; kingdom Pseudomonadati; phylum Pseudomonadota; class Gammaproteobacteria; order Pseudomonadales; family Pseudomonadaceae; genus Pseudomonas; species Pseudomonas sp. 05L36. Next base: position 79,772 of record NZ_JBFTOU010000014.1, read on the forward strand.
CCAAGCGCAACTGTCCCTGTGCCACGGCCGCCACCTGTGGCCAGGCTTTCCACGCATCGAGCTGCGCCTGTTCGCTGGCCAGAATCACCTCGGGATTACGCTGCAGCACGGCTTCCACACTGACTTGCGGTGCCGGCAGCTTCAGATCGGCAAACACGTTTTGGGCACCGCAGACCTCCAGTGCATCGCTGATGATCTGCTCGCCGCCAACCGTATACAGCGGCCGATCCCAGACCTGATAAAACACCCGTAACGGCTTATCCCGTCGATAGCGTTGGCGCAATTCATCCAGCCGCTGGCGTAAATCGCTGGCCAATGAAGTTCCGCGTTCAGGCCGACCAAGCTGAGCGGCTATGGTCTCGATCTGTGCGGCGAGCTGGTGCAGGCTGTGGGGTTCGGCGACGTAGGTGGGAATATTCAGTCGCTTGAGCTGGTCACGCTGGGCCGGGCCGACGCTACCGGGCCATAACAGCAACAGATCGGGTTTCAGGCTGAGCAGGCGCTCCATGTCCAACTGGCCATAGCGGCCAACGGAGGGCAGGTCCTTGAGTTGCGCAGGCCGTTCACCGGCGTCCAGCACACCGACCATGAGGTCGGCGGAGCCCAGTTCAACGACGATTTCAGAGAGCGACGGTGCGAGGCTGACAACCCGCTCGACCGCGATGGCCGAGCCACTGGCGGCCAGCAGCAACACCGCCAGCCAGAGCGCGCGCATCAACCGAGTTGACGCGGAATACGGTAGAGGTAGAACAGCACGGCGGTCGACAGTGCCAGCAGCATCAGCGGCACCGCTTCAAGACCGACGAACACCGCCAGGGCACCGATCCAGGCCGGCAGCCCGGCGACGAGGAATGCCGTACGCCGCTTGGCCGCCAGACTGATCCAGGCGGCAGGTTCTTCAGGGGTATCGAGGGCTTTCTGGGTGGCGATCAGCGCGTGTTTGTAGGCACCGAAGAACCTCAGGCTGACAAACATCGAGGCGACTCCGGCGATGAACAACGGCATCGCCAGCACCGGCAGAATGGTTTCGCCCTGGCCGAACACCGCGTTGATCACAAACAGCGGCAACAAGGCCAGTGCCAGGTACTGCCACCAGTTGACGGACAGTCGCCGCCGCACCTGACCGCGGGTCACGCCCGGTCTACCTCGCCCTGATGCTCATTGCCCATCATGTGGTCGAGCTTGCTGGCCTTGGTCGCCAGGTAGAGTCGGTTATGCGGATTGTGGCCGGTGTGCAGCGGCACGCGCTCGGCGACCACGATACCCATGTCGGTCAAGGCTTTGACCTTGCGCGGGTTGTTGGTCATCAGGCGCAGGGATTTCACGCCCAGGTGCTCCAGCATCGGCAGGCACATGGCATAGTCACGCTGATCGGCGGCAAAGCCCAGACGCTCGTTGGCTTCGACGGTGTCGGCACCACCGTCCTGCAGCTCATACGCGCGGATCTTGTTCAGCAGGCCAATGCCCCGGCCTTCCTGACGCAGGTAGAGCAAAACGCCGCGACCTTCGCGGGCGATGGCCTGCAAGGCGGCCTCCAGTTGCGAGCCGCAGTCGCAACGCTGGCTGAACAAGGCGTCGCCCGTCAGGCATTCGGAGTGCAACCGGCCGAGTACCGGGGCACCGTCGGCGAATTCACCCAGACTCAGCACAACGTGCTCGCGGCCGGTGGCTTCATCGAGAAAGCCGTGCATGGTGAATTGCGCAAAAGGCGTTGGCAGCTTGGAAGCGGCGACAAAAACGACAGGCACCGGTGTGCTCCTGATCTAAAGAGTCTGAAGATTCGCAGAGCCGGCATTGTAACAGCAGGTTCCGGGCGACGCTTAGGCTGAATTATCGGCGATAACTATCAAAAAGTTTGATATGCGCCCTGAAGATACGACCTCTGTGGGAGCGAGCTTGCTCGCGATAGCGGTGTGTCAGAAGCGTATTCGTCAACTGAAAGTCCGCCATCGCGAGCAAGCTCGCTCCCACAGGGTTCAGTGTCAGTCCTTGAAACGGGTCAATTATCTTCAAACGGATACGGCTGTTTCCAGCGCTCGAAGACAGGTTTCAGCTCGCCGTTTTTCACCAGTTGCTCCATGCGCTGGTCGAACAGGGCCAACAGGCTGCGCGCCTTCGGGGTCTTGGCGAAGCACAGGTACAGCGGCAACTCGGCGATATGGGTGCGCCGTAGCTGGGACGGATCCTTGGCGCGGTTGATAACGTCATCGACTTCGGTCAGAGCGTCGATATAGAAGTCAGCACGATTGTGGGTCAGCATCGACACGATGCCGGTACGCCGCATCACTTCATCGAAGTGGCGCACATTGGGCAGGTAATGCTGGTAATCGTAGCCGCGGACCCAGGCCAGTCGATAATTGCCCAGGGTTTGCGGGGTGGGTACCGGACTGCTGGCCAGGCCCAAGGCATAGATGTGATCGGTGTCGAAGTTCCAATGGGGATAGAGCACGCCCTCGGATTCGTCACGATAGGAGCCGACGCAGGCATCGACCTCGCCACGCTCGGCCAGACCCAGGGAGCGCACGTACGGCTCGGTGCGGACGTCGACCTTGACGCCCGCCGGCTCGAACACTTGCCGTAGCACGTCCCAACCCAGTCCATGACCGTCAGCAGCGGTGTAGTCTTCCCAGTCTTCGCTGGCCAGATGAATCACCGACGGCGGCGTAGCACCCCCTGCTTGCGCCTGGAAAAAAGCGCACAACATCGTGAACGCCAGCACCATCAATCCGCGTACAGCCATCCCCCGCGTCCCCCGATAAACAGCACTCATGATCAACGCCTGGAAATCCCCGGTCAGGCGAAAAACCACACCAGTCCTTGCATCGCCAGCCAGGCGAACACCCCGGCCAGGACATCATCGAGCATGATGCCGACGCCGCCATGTACGTGCCGGTCAATCCAGCGAATCGGCCACGGTTTGAGGATGTCGAAGAAGCGGAACATCAAGAAACCCACGAGCAACCATTGCCAACCTTCCGGCACCAGCCACAGGGTGATCCACATTCCGACCATTTCGTCCCAGACGATGCCTTCATGGTCGTGTACCCGTAAATCGTCGGCCACTTTGCCGCACAGCCAGAAGCCGAACGACATGGTGATGCCCAGCATCAGCCAGTAACCCCAGTCGGGAAGCATTTGCCACAACGGGATAAAAGGCAGCGCAACTAACGACCCCCAAGTGCCAGGCGCCTTTGGCAAGGTGCCCGAGCCGAAGCCGAACGCCAAAAAATGCCACGGATTACGCCAGACCGACGGCGGTACGTTTTCCGCCGGGACCTGATTGGGATGATCTGTCACGGTGACTCCCGAAAATGTTGATAACCCCGGGTTTGCGGGGTGATGTCGTGTCCGTTGGCATCCAGCAGTGTCACACCTTGCCCATTAACGACGCGCCCAATCAAATGGATCGGCCAGCCGTCGGCCAGCAATAGCGGCAACTCGACGGACGGTAGGGTGAAGACCAATACGTAATCGTCGCCACCGCTCAGTGCCGCAGCCTGTGCGTCCGATTGACCGAGAAAGTCGACCAGGCTCTGCGACAGCGGCAAACGATCCCGCTCGACTTCGATACCGACCTTCGAGGCCAGCGCGATATGCCCGCAATCAGCCAGCAGGCCGTCGGAGATATCCATTGCCGAAGTGGCCTTGCCACGTAGCGCCTGACCCAAACCGAGTTGCGGTTGCGGCGACCAGTAATGCGCCAGCAACGGCGCGGCAATGCTCTCTTGGGCCGTGCGCTGGCCAAGCACCAATGGCAAGGCACCGGCGGCGTTGCCCAGGTCGCCGCCGACACACAGCAGATCGCCCGGTTGCGCACCGCTGCGGGTCAGCGCCAGACCACCCGGCACGCGCCCGAACACGGTCATGGTCAGGCTCAGCGGCCCACGGGTGGTGTCGCCACCCACCAGCGCCACACCGCAGCTTTGCGCCATCTGGTTCAAACCACGGGCATAGGCTTGCAGCCAATCGGCGGTCACCGTCGGCAAGGTCAGGGCAAGGGTAAAGGCAACGGGGGTGGCGCCCATGGCAGCCAGATCGCTGACGGCCACGGCCAGCGAGCGCTGACCGAGCAGAAACGGATCGCAGGGATCGGCAAAATGCACGCCGGCCACCAACGTATCGGTAGAAATCGCCAACTGTTCCCCGGGGGGAACAGCCAGCAAGGCGCAATCATCGCCAATCCCGAGGGCAACGCCTTCACCGCCCTGCGCACAAGGCGCGGCGGCGAAGAAATTGCGGATCAGCTCAAACTCGCCCATAGGGTGTCCTGTCTCACCAATACTGTTCATTTTTTAGCGGCGTCTGGTGTCGCCATACTGCGTTGCCGCTCCTCGCCATAGCACGCTATGACTCGTCGCGGCGCCTTGTCTGGCAACACCAGCCACTCGCTAAAAAACGAACGTATCGGCGAGACAGGACACTAGATCCAAGCGCTGTTAGCGCTTGAACGCCTTGACTTCAGCTTCACGCAGACGCGGGGCCAGCTTGTCGAGCACACCGTTGACGAACTTGTGGCCGTCGGTGGAACCGAAGACCTTGGCCAGTTCGATACCTTCGTTGATCACAACGCGGTACGGCACGTCGACGCGCTTGAGCAGTTCCCAGGTGGACAGGCGCAGAACCGCCAGTTCAACCGGGTCCAGCTCTTCGATGGTCAAGTCCAGGCAAGGCGTGAGCGCCGTGTCGATTTCGGTCTTGAACTGCGGCACCCCGTGCAGGATTTCGCGGAAGTAGGCGCCATCGACATCGGTGAAATCGTTATCGACCCGGAACTGCGCTTCGATTTCGTTCAGCGATTGCTTGGCCATGTGCCATTGGTACAACGCCTGGGTCGCGAGCTGACGGGCTTCGCGACGCTTGACGCTTTTCGATGGTTTGCCGGCATCCGCAGGCTTTGGATCGCGCGGGTTGAAACGATCGCTTTCGTCGCTAATCACTTGGCCTCCAACTGCGCCAGCAGGCTGACCATTTCCAGAGCGGACAGGGCAGCTTCAGCACCTTTGTTACCGGCCTTGGTGCCGGAACGTTCGATGGCTTGCTCGATGGAATCAACGGTCAGGACGCCGAAAGCGACCGGAACGCCGAACTCCATGGAAACCTGGGCCAAGCCCTTGGTGCACTCGCCAGCCACGTATTCGAAGTGCGGAGTGCCGCCACGAATGACCGCGCCCAGGGCGATGATTGCCGCGAATTCGCCTTTCTGGGCGACTTTCTGCGCAACCAGCGGAATTTCGAAGGCGCCAGGTGCGCGGATGATGGTGATGTCGCTTTCGCTCACGCCGTGGCGAACCAAGGCATCAACTGCACCGCTGACCAGGCTTTCAACGACGAAGCTGTTGAAACGGCCCACTACCAGAGCGTAGCGGCCTTTAGGGGCGATGAAGGTACCTTCGATGGTCTTCAGGGTCATTCGATAAATCTCTTAAAGAGCCGGGACGCGTCTCGTACGCGTCCCTCGGTGATATTTGAACCGCGAATTCAAGGCCGGAAACAACCGGTCATTATTCGGAGGGCACGTATTCTACAACTTCCAGATCGAAACCGGATATCGCATTAAATTTCATGGGTGCCGACATCAGGCGCATTTTGCGTACGCCAAGGTCGCGCAGGATCTGCGAACCGGCACCGACAGTGCTGTAGGTGGTCGGTTTTTTCACCGCGGAGTGATCGGCGGTTTCGCGGATGTGCGCCAGCAACACGTCGCCATCGAGCGGGTGACCGAGCAACAGCACCACGCCGCTGCCGGCCTCGGCAACCGTGGCCATGGCGGCGCGCAGGCTCCAGCGGCCCGGTTGCTTGACCATCAGCAGGTCGCGCAGCGGGTCCATGTTGTGCACGCGAACCAGGGTCGGTTCTTCGGCACACACGTTGCCCAGGGTCAGTGCCATGTGCACGTCGCCTTCCACCGAATCACGATAGGTCACCAGGTTGAATTGGCCCAGTTCGCTGTCCAGTGGCTGCTCGGCAATCCGCTGAACGGTACGTTCGTGGATCATCCGGTAGTGAATCAGGTCGGCGATGGTGCCGATCTTGATGTCGTGTTCGGCGGCAAAAGCTTCCAGTTCGGCGCGACGGGACATGGTGCCGTCGTCGTTCATCACTTCGCAGATCACGCCGCTCGGCTCGAAACCGGCCATGCGCGCCAGGTCGCACGCCGCTTCGGTGTGGCCGGCGCGGGCCAGGGTACCGCCGGCCTGCGCCATCAGCGGGAAGATGTGACCCGGGCTGACGATGTCTTCAGCCTTGGCATCACGGGCGGCAGCAGCCTGCACGGTGCGCGCACGGTCGGCGGCGGAGATGCCGGTGGTCACACCAGTGGCCGCTTCGATCGATACGGTGAACTTGGTGCCGAAACCGGAACCGTTGCGCGGCGCCATCAACGGCAGCTTGAGCAGTTCGCAGCGCTCGCGGCTCATCGGCATGCAGATCAGGCCACGGGCGTGCTTGGCCATGAAGTTGATGTGCTCGGGCTTGCAGCACTCGGCGGCCATGATCAGGTCGCCTTCGTTCTCGCGGTCTTCGTCATCCATGAGGATGACCATCTTGCCTTGGCGGATGTCTTCAACCAGTTCTTCGATGCTATTGAGCGCCACAAGGCACCCCCTTGAGTCAGGATTTGAGATAGCCATTGGCGGCCAGAAAGCTTTCGGTGATGTTACTGGAGGTTGGCTCTGCAGCCTTGTCGCCCAGCAGCAGACGCTCCAGGTAACGGGCCAGCAAGTCCACCTCCAGGTTCACCCGGCGGCCTGGCTGATACGACGCCATGATGGTTTCGCTCAGGGTGTGGGGAATGATGGTCAGCAGGAACTCGGCGCCATCAACTGCGTTCACGGTCAGGCTGGTGCCGTCGACGGTGATCGAGCCTTTATGGGCGATGTACTTGGCCAGGTCCTTCGGCGCGCGGATGCGGAACTCCACGGCACGCGCGTTCTCGGTACGGGCAACCACTTCGCCCACCCCATCGACATGACCGCTGACCAGATGCCCGCCGAGGCGAGTGGTCGGGGTCAGGGCTTTTTCCAGATTGACCGGGCTGCCGCTTTTCAGGTCGTTCATGGCGGTGCAGTCGAGGGTTTCGCGACTGACGTCCGCCGCAAAGCCATTGCCGGGCAATTCCACGGCAGTCAGGCACACGCCGTTGACCGCGATGCTGTCGCCCAGTTTGACGTCGCTCAGGTCGAGCTTGCCGGTTTCGACGTGAACCCGCACATCACCGCCCTTTGGGGTCAATGCACGAATACTGCCGATGGATTCGATGATGCCGGTAAACATGAGGTTCTCCTCGAGAACAAAGCCAAAGCTTGCGCGATGGCCGGAAATTATACGCTTGCTGATGGCAAAGGAATGGCGATGACTCGCCAGTCATCGCCAACCGCACGAATTTCGATGATCTTAAGCTCAGGCGCATCCTTCATTTGCGCGAGTGGCCAGTCCAGCAGCGGCCGCGCCGAGGAACCCAAAAACTTGCCGGCGATGAAAATCTGGAACTCGTCCACCAGTCCGAGCTGGGCAAACGCACCCGCCAGACGCGGACCGGCTTCGACCAGCACCTCGTTGACGCCACGGTTGGCGAGTTCGACCAGCAGCTGACGCAAATCGACCTGGCCGTCATAGCCCGGCACGATCAGGCATTCCGGACCGTTGGCATATTGCTCTTCCACCGCCACGCAGGTGGCGACCAGCGCCGGGCCGACCTTGAAGAACGGTGCATCCAGCGGTACCCGCAGGCGTCCGTCAATCAGGACTCGAAGCGGGGGACGACTCATGGCCAGTGCGGTTTGCTCGGCATCAAGCCCCAACTCATCGGCGCGCACGGTCAACCGCGCGTTGTCCGCCAGTACCGTATCGGCGCCGGTCAGCACCACACTGGCTTGCGCGCGCAGACGCTGAACGGCCGAGCGCGCCGCCGGGCCAGTGATCCACTGGCTTTCGCCACTTTCCATCGCCGTTCGCCCGTCCAGGCTCATCGCCAATTTGACCCGCAAGAACGGCAAGCCGTGTTCCATGCGTTTCAGGAAACCTTGATTGAGCTTTCGCGCTTCACCCTCCAGCACACCACTTTCGGTGGTGATACCAGCCTGAGCCAGGCGCTGCAGACCGCGACCGGCGACTTCCGGATTCGGGTCCTGCATCGCCGCGACCACCCGCGCCACACCGGCATTCACCAGCGCATCGGCACAGGGCGGCGTACGGCCGTGATGGCTGCACGGCTCAAGCGTGACATAGGCAGTAGCGCCACGGGCCAACTCACCGGCCGCGCGCAGGGCGTGAACTTCGGCATGGGGTTCACCGGCGCGCTCGTGCCAGCCTTCGCCGACAATCTTCCCACCCTGCACGATCACGCAACCGACCCGCGGATTGGGGTGCGTCGTGTAATGCCCCTTGCGCGCCAGTTCCAGGGCACGGGCCATGAAATGGGCATCGAGGATGGCTTGTTCTGCGGGCGTGTTCATTCTTTCACCGGTTCACGGGCCAGGCGATCGATCTCTTCGCGGAACTCGTTGAGGTCCTGGAAGCGCCGATATACCGAAGCGAAGCGGATGTAAGCGACTTCGTCGAGTTTCTGCAGCTCGGCCATCACCAGTTCACCGACCACGAGGGATTTGACCTCGCGTTCGCCGGTGGCGCGCAGTTTGTGTTTGATGTGCACCAGCGACGATTCAAGGCGCTCGACGCTCACCGGGCGCTTTTCCAGCGCCCGCTGCATGCCGGCGCGGAGTTTTTCTTCGTCGAACGGCTGGCGACTGCCGTCGGTTTTGATCAGGCGCGGCAACACCAGTTCAGCCGTCTCGAACGTCGTGAAACGCTCGCCGCAGGCCAGGCATTCACGCCGGCGGCGCACCTGTTCGCCCTCGGCGACCAGACGCGAGTCGATGACCTTGGTGTCGTTGGCACCGCAGAAGGGACAGTGCATGGTGGCAGGCAACAAAAAAAGGGAGGGCCATGGTAGCGCATCCCGGTGGCAAGACAAGCCATAGGGTTTGCGGTATACAGACGGGATGATCACTTGATCCATGGAATTCAGCTTTATGGAGCCACCAATGTCGTTACGTCCGCTCATTTTGCTCAGTATTTTCAGCCTGCTGGTGGCTTGCGGCAGCGACGCACCCAAGCCCCAGCCGCCAACGCCAGGCCCGGCGCCGCAGCAAGCGCAGAAGAAAGCCCGGGAGGCCGCCGAACTTGGCCCGCTGCCCGCGTATCAGCGCGAATTGAGCGGCACGTTGCAAGGTGTGCCGGCCGGCGCCGAGGTCGAGCTGGCGCTGTTGGTGATCGACGATAAAGACCGTCCGCAACAATTGCTCGCCAGTTCCAGCCTGATCGGCAACAACCAGGTGTTGCCGTTTCACCTGCGCTTCAACCCGGATGCCTTTCCGGTCGGCGCCCGCGTTGAACTGCGAGGCCGCGCCAGCCAGTCCGGGCAATTGATCCTGCACTTGCCATCGCAGCTGATCACCCAGCCGACCACCCAGGCCCTGGGCCAACTGCAATTCGTCAAAGCCCCATGAGTGCACCGCTCGACCTGCAAATGGCCTTGGAGGATCTGCTCGGTGACGCGCGATTGGTGGACTGTGATTTACCGGGAACCGATTTGAAACTGTGGCTGATCGACGGCGATAACATGGACCGCGCTTTCAGCCCGGAAGAAACCCGGCGCATCCTGCATGAGCCGCCATACTGGAGTTTCTGCTGGGCCAGCGGCTTGGCCGTGGCCCGTTATCTGGCCGCAAACCCGCATTGGGTCGAAGGCAAGCGGGTGCTGGATTTCGGTGCCGGTTCCGGGGTGGCGGGGATTGCCGCTGCCAAGGCCGGCGCGCTCGAGGTGCTGGCCTGCGACCTCGACCCGCTGGCGATTGCCGCGTGTCGGGCCAATGCCGAGCTCAATGACGTGCAGCTCAATTACTCCACGGATTTTTTCGCCGAGGCCGATCGCTTCGATCTGATCCTGGTGGCGGATGTGCTGTACGACCGGGCCAACCTGCCATTGCTCGACCAGTTCCTCAGCCGCGGCCGAGAGGCGCTGGTGGCGGATTCCCGAGTGCGGGACTTTCGCCATCCGTTGTACCAGCGCATAGAGATGCTGGAGGCGATGACCCTGCCGGACCTGGCCGAGCCCCACGAGTTTCGGCATGTGAGCCTCTACCACGCGCAGCGCGCTTGAAATCGCAAAAAGATCGCAGCCTTCGGCAGCTCCTACAGGATTGAATATTTACACGGCCAATGTAGGAGCTGCCGAAGGCTGCGATCTTTTACGCCAGCCCTTATAGTGAGCATATTCACGCTTCCAAGAGATTGCCCATGAGTCAGGAAACGCCGTACATCTTCGACGCCACGACTGCCGATTTCGACCAGTCGGTGATCGAGAACTCTTTCCACAAACCGGTGCTGGTGGATTTCTGGGCCGAATGGTGCGCACCCTGCAAAGTGCTGATGCCGATGCTGCAAAGCATTGCCGAGAGCTACCAGGGTGAGTTGCTGCTGGCCAAGGTCAACTGTGACCTCGAACAAGACATCGTCGCCCGCTTCGGCATCCGCAGCCTGCCGACCGTGGTCCTGTTCAAGGACGGCCAGCCTGTCGATGGTTTTGCCGGTGCCCAGCCGGAATCCGCCGTGCGTGCCCTGCTCGAACCCCATGTGCAGATGCCGCCGCCGGCCGCTGCCGATCCGTTCGAACAGGCCCAGGCACTGTTCGATGACAGCCGCTTTGCCGATGCTGAAGCCCTGCTCAAAGTACTGCTGGGTGAAGACAACACCAACGCCAAGGCGTTAATCCTGTACGCCCGCTGCCTGACCGAGCGCGGCGAGCTGGGCGAAGCGCAAGCAGTGCTGGATGCGGTCAAGAGCGACGAGCACAAGGCTGCGCTGGCCGGCGCCAAGGCACAGATCAAGTTTCTCGGTTTAGCCAAGGACTTGCCGGATGCCGCCGACCTGAAGGCCCGACTGGCGAAAGACCCGCTGGACGATGAGGCGGTCTATCAACTGGCGATCCAGCAACTGGCCCGTCAGCAGTACGACGCCGCGCTGGACGCATTGCTCAAGTTGTTCATCCGTAACCGCAGCTACAGCGAAGGCTTGCCGCACAAGACCTTGCTGCAGGTGTTCGAGTTGTTGGGCAACGATCATCCGTTGGTGAGCACCTACCGTCGCAAATTGTTTGCCGCCCTTTATTAAAAATCAAAAGATCGCAGCCTGCGGCAGCTCCTACAGAGGATTGGCACTCACCCTGTAGGAGCTGCCGCAGGCTGCGATCTTTTCACGGTTTATTCGATCCAGCTGTAGAGCGGCGTATCACCGCCGCTCAATACTCTTACGTCCGAACTATGGCGCAAACGCACCAGCAGGCGCTTGCCCGCCGCCGCACTGCCAGTCAGGCCTTCGAGTTGATCGAGCAGATCCGGCCCGCTGAGCTGCCCGGCCTTGCGCAGCAAATCCCTGGCGATCTGCCACAGCGCATCATCCTGATTCAGCGGTTTCGCCGCTGGCGCGCTGACCTCGGATTTTTCCACCTGCAACTGCGCTCCTAGTCGCGCCCAGTCCGCGTCGTCCATCTCCAGGGTCAAATCCACCGGCCAGTCGCCGATGCTTCCGCGAATTCGCAACATAGGTCTGCTCCCGCACATTTCTTCCCGGCATGCTCCCATGGGACTTGTGCAACGCCAAGCAGACAGTCAAACTCTGCGCACTTACGTTATAAGATTACATAACATTTTCTTCATTTTACTTTTCGGAGACTCGCCATGCGTCGTTTGCTTCTCGCCCTGTCGTTTGCCATGTTGCCGCTGACTGTCGCCCATGCCGCCGACGAACACGATCATGGGCATGGCAGCCTGGGTGCCCACGAACATGGCGTGGGACGCCTGAACGCGGCGCTGGACGGCAAGACCCTGGAGCTGGAGCTGGAAAGCCCGGCCATGAACCTGGTGGGTTTCGAGCATGTAGCCACCAGCGACGCAGACAAAGCCAAAGTCGCCGCCGCCCGCGCCCGGCTTGAGCAACCACTGGCCCTGTTCAACCTGCCCAAAGCCGCCGGATGTGTGGTGGAAAACCAGGAACTGGAAAGCCCGCTGTTCGGCGACCAGCCCGATGCCGACGATGATCACGATGAAGACGCCAAGGACGAAGACGGCCACGAACATCACCATGATCACAGCGAAATCCACGCTCGCTATCAGTTCACTTGCGCCACGCCGACGGCCCTGAAGTCGCTGGACCTGGCGAATATCTTCACCAGCTTCCCGGCCACCCGGACAATTCAGGTACAACTGATCGGCCCGAGCGGGCAGCAAGGGGTTGATGTGACGGCCAAGGCTGCTGCCCTTAAATTCTGAATCCACCCCAGATCCCTTGTAGGAGCTGTCGAGTGAAACGAGGCTGCGATCTTTTGAATTTTAAGATCAAAAGATCGCAGCCTGCGGCAGCTCCTACAGGTCATCAATATTCTTGAAATCGGTGCCATGACCCAAGCACTCATCGAACTGTCCGACCTGGGCTTCAGCTGGCCCGGTCACCCGCCACTGCTGGACATCCCGGCGTTTCGCCTGGAGCGCGGGGAAACCCTGTTCCTCAAAGGCCCCAGCGGCAGCGGCAAGACCACCCTGCTCGGCTTGCTCGGAGGCGTGCAGAAGCCTGATCGCGGCAGCATCCGCCTGCTCGGCCAGGAACTGACGCAACTCTCGGCCGGCGCCCGCGACCACTTCCGCGTCGATCACACCGGCTACATTTTCCAGCAGTTCAACCTGCTGCCGTTTCTGTCGGTGCGCGAAAACGTCGAACTGCCCTGCCACTTCTCGAAACTGCGCGCCGAACGGGCGAAACAACGTCACGGCAGCGTCGACAAAGCGGCCGCGACGCTGCTTGCCCACCTGGGTTTGAAGGATGAAAACATCCTCGGTCGCCGCGCCGACTCGCTTTCCATCGGCCAGCAGCAACGGGTCGCCGCCGCCCGCGCGCTGATCGGGCAACCGGAACTGGTGATCGCCGACGAGCCGACCTCGGCCCTCGATTACGACGCCCGCGAGAACTTCATTCGCCTGCTGTTCGCCGAGTGCCGCGAAGCCGGGTCGAGCCTGTTGTTCGTCAGCCACGACCAGAGCCTGGCGCCGCTGTTCGACCACAACCTGTCGCTGGCCGAACTCAATCGCGCCGCCACCCCGTCCGAGGTCTGAGATGTATCTGTTTCGTCTAGCCATGGCCAGCCTGGCTAACCGCCGCTTCACCGCGATCCTCACCGCGTTCGCCATCGCCTTGTCGGTGTGCCTGTTGCTGGCGGTGGAGCGTGTGCGCACCGAAGCCAAGGCCAGTTTCGCCAGCACCATCAGCGGCACCGACCTGATCGTCGGCGCCCGCTCCGGCTCGGTGAACCTGCTGTTGTACTCAGTGTTCCGCATTGGCAACGCCACCAACAACATTCGTTGGGACAGCTTCGAACACTTCGCCAGCAACCCGAAAGTGAAGTGGGCAATCCCGATGTCGCTCGGCGACTCCCATCGCGGCTACCGGGTGATGGGCACCACCGAAGCCTACTTCGAGCATTACCAGTACGGCCACCAGCAACACCTGGACCTGGCCGATGGCCGGGCGTTTGCAACCGACCCGTTCGAAGTGGTGCTCGGTGCCGAAGTGGCCGAGGCACTGCACTACAAACTCGGCGACAAACTGGTACTGGCCCACGGCGTGGCGGCGATCAGCCTGGTCAAGCACGACGACAAACCGTTCACCGTGGTCGGCATTCTCAAGCGCACCGGCACACCGGTGGACCGCACACTGCACATCAGCCTCGGCGGCATGGAAGCGATTCACATCGACTGGCATAACGGCGTGCCGGCCCGGGGCGAGGGTCGCATCACGGCCGATCAAGCGCGCAACATGGACCTCGCGCCGCAAGCGATCACCGCGTTCATGCTCGGTCTCAACAACAAGATTTCGACCTTTGCCTTGCAACGGGAAATCAACGAATTCCGCGGTGAGCCGATGCTGGCGATCCTGCCGGGCGTGGCGTTGCAAGAGCTGTGGAGCCTGATGGGCACCGCGGAAAAAGCCTTGTTCGTGGTCTCGCTGTTTGTGGTGCTGACCGGATTGATCGGCATGCTCACGGCCATTCTCACCAGCCTCAACGAACGCCGCCGGGAGATGGCGATCCTGCGCTCGGTGGGTGCTCGGCCATGGCATATCGCGACGTTGTTGGTGCTCGAAGCCTTTGCCCTGGCGCTGTCGGGCGTGATCGCCGGCGTAGCGTTGCTGTATGTGTGCATCGCGGCGGCCCAGGGTTATGTGCAGGCCAACTACGGCCTGTTCCTGCCGCTGTCCTGGCCAAGCGAGTATGAATGGACGCTGCTCGGAGGCATCCTGGTCGCCGCGCTGCTGATGGGCAGCGTGCCGGCCTGGCGTGCCTATCGCCAATCCCTGGCCGATGGCCTGTCGATCCGTTTATGAGGACGTTGAAAATGCCCCGCGCTGTACTTGCGCTGTTGATGCTGGTCGCCCTGCCCCTGTGGGCAGCCCAGCCAAAAGACCTGACCTGGTCGGAGATGATCCCGCCCGACGCGCCGAAAGAAGTGCCGAACATGACGCCGCTGCACGATCTGTCGCAGATGAGCAGCACGCTCTCGGCAGAGTCGGCGCCAGCAGCCAAACAGGACATGCCCAACGCACCGGTGGTCAAGACCCTCGATGGCCAGAACATTCGCCTGCCGGGCTACATCGTGCCGCTGGAAGTGAGCGAGGAAGGACGCACCACGGAGTTCCTGCTGGTGCCGTATTTCGGCGCCTGTATCCATGTGCCGCCACCGCCGTCGAACCAGATCGTGCACGTCAAAAGCGAAGTCGGCGTGAAGCTCGACGAGCTGTATCAGCCGTACTGGATTGAAGGCGCGTTGCAGGTCAAGGCGTCCACCAGCGAGCTGGCGGATGCGGGGTATCAGATGGAGGCGGACAAGATTTACCTGTATGAACTGCCGGAGTGAATACCCACCAGCCTGAAGTTGCAGGGTTGCCCTGCAACATGGAATCTCCCACCTGGCTAGTGATTATCTGGAAGGTATTGGGCACACTGACGGTCTGTTTATTTACAACCCAACCTGACTGAGAGGACTGATCATGGTTCTGCGCTCGGAAATCCTGGTGAACAAAAACGTGCTCCCGACTAAAGAACAAGCTCTGCCCGGCCGCGAAACCGCAATGACCCTGCCCGAAAAGCACTTTGTGTTTAAAGACACCCCCTTGCTCGGCCCGTTCTTCGAAGATGTCGACTTCGCGATCTTCGGCCTCGGCTGCTTCTGGGGCGCGGAACGCCGCTTCTGGCAACGTGAAGGCGTGGTCAGCACCGTGGTCGGCTACGCCGGCGGTTTCACGCCGAACCCGACCTACGAAGAAGTCTGCTCGGGCCTGACCGGCCACGCCGAAGTGGTGCTGGTGGTGTATGACAAGGCCAGGGTCAGCTACGAAGAACTGCTGGCGATGTTCTGGGAACTGCACAACCCGACGCAGGGCATGCGCCAGGGCAATGACATCGGCACCCAGTACCGTTCGGTGATCTACGCCACCAGCCAGGAACAACTGGACGCGGCGCTCAAGAGCAAGGAAACCTACCAGGCCGAGCTGTCCAAGGCCGGTCTCGGTGAAATCAGCACCGAAATCGACCAGGCCCCGACCGTCTACTTTGCCGAAACGTATCACCAGCAGTACCTGGCGAAAAATCCGGAAGGCTATTGCGGGATTGGCGGTACAGGCGTGACCTGCCCGATCTGATTACTGTAGGAGCGAGCTCGCTCGCGAAAAACCAAAGGGCGCCGCTGGGCACCTGGTTTTACGCGTTAACGTTCACGAACATCGTCGGAACGCCGCCCGGAGCGAGCTCGCTCCTACAGATCAACTCTCGGCAATCAACCAATCCATCCGCCACCCACCCTGGGTCTGCCCCAGCTTCTGGGACAACCACGGCAGCAACTCACGCAACTCTTCCTCAAGCCCCCAAGGCGGATTGGCAATCGCCAACCCGGAACCGTTCAGGCTGTTCGGCGTATCCAGCGGATGCACCAGCAACTCCACCCGCAACAACTTCGGCGCACCGGTACCGGCCAGGTCCTGGTAGAAACGACGCAGCGCACGCTGATCCTTCACCGGGTACCAGATTGCCGCCACGGTCTGGCGCATCCGGCCAATCGCTTCCTTCAACGACGCGGCACAGCGCTGCATTTCGTCGAGCTTCTCGAACGGCGGATCGATCAACATCACCGCACGCTTTTCCGGCACCGGCAGCAAGGCTCGCGGCACATGCCAGCCTTCACCCAGGTGCACCTTGACCCGGCGATCACCGGCCATGTTGTCCTTGAGCAGCACGCCGTCTTCCGGGTGCTTCTCGTTGAGCAACACACGGTCCTGCGGACGGGTCAGGCGCCGCGCCAATTCCGGCGACCCCGGGTAATAGCGCAACTGGCCATCCGGGTTCATCTCGTGCAGCACCTGCATGTAATCAGCGGTCAGGATCGGCAGATCCGGCTGATCCCACAAACGCGCAATGCCTTCCAGGTACTCGCCGGTACGGTTGGCCTGATCACCCTGAAGGTCATACAGACCGATGCCGGCGTGAGTGTCGAGATAGGCAAACGGCTGTTCCTTGCGCGACATCAGGGCGATGAGGCGGGTCAAGGTCAGGTGTTTGAACACATCGGCGTGATTGCCGGCATGGAAGGCGTGACGATAATTCATGGTTGCTCCTGCGAAGGCCGGGGAGTTTACCTTTTACCGGCCGGCAAGTCAGGGGTTGACGGCCGAGCGGACACTTCGAGCATTCATAGCGGCAACAAGCATGCACCATCACTCGACAAATTCAGAAACGCCTCACAACAGGAAGATTCCCGAACCTGCAAACCGGCGTGATAGCGTTCTTTGTCGAAAAAAGCAAAGGACGCACAAATGACCATTCGCTACGCAAAGATTGCAATGACCCTGGCGCTCGCCGCATTCGCCTTCATGACCGTGTTCAACAACATCAACGACTACGGTTCCAACTTCAACTTCGTCCGGCACGTGCTGAGCATGGACACCACCTTCCCTGACAACGCCGCCCGGTATCGCGCAATTGATCTGCCTTGGGTGTGGCATGGGGCCTACTGGCTGATCATCGTTGGCGAAGCCATTACCTGTGGACTTCTTGGCTACGGCGCACTACAGCTCTGGCGCTCACGGTCAGCCGGTGGGCATGAATTCAGACTGGCCAGGAAGTGGGCTGTAGCGGGCTTGACGACAGGGTTTTTCGTGTGGTTTTTCGGCTTCATGGTTGTTGGAGGCGAGTGGTTTCTGATGTGGCAATCAGATATCTGGAACGGTCAGGACGCAGCCTTCAGGTTCTACATGGCAATACTGGGCGTGCTGATCTTTCTGAATCAGCCCGATGCCGATCTTGACTGATCCCCAATAAAAAACGGCCCACATCCATCGGTTGCGGGCCGTCTTCTTCAATCAGGAAGCTAAAAGCCTCGCTGAAAGCCTCATTTGTTCAGCATGAAGTTCTTTTCCGCCGCGGCGAATCGCTGCAGCATGCCGGCAGACGGTGCGCCCAATTTGCTGACGATATAGATCGCCAGGCTGGCGAAGATGAAGCCCGTGATCTTTTTGATCTTGTGGCGACGCCTACACCGCCGCTGTAGGCCGCCCCCGCAACCGCCGCCCAACCACATCCAGCACATCACAGCCATCGCGTAACGTAATTGCGCAGAGCAAGGCGAAATCGCTGAGGATGAACGACTCGCACTCGATCGAACCGCGCATCGACAGGTTCTCAAGCACTTGGGTAACTGCGTGGATTCTGTAGTTGGCGGCGTCGGTGAGGATGTCGAGTGGCGCGTAGGTGTCGACGAACAGGGTGGGCATATCGGTGCAGTTGCTGGTCAATGCCATGAAGCGGTTGTCGGGATGGGGGGTTGGTTTTTCGTAGGGCGGATCGGGATGTATGGATTTCATTTTTAACGCTCTAAGGAAGAAATGGACCTGCCATTAGCCTTCCTACGGGCTAGGGTGGCAGCTATGCACGGGGTAGGAATATCGAGACCTAGAGCAAAACTCGACCACGCCGAAGCATGCCCGCGCATAGCCGCCGCAACTGATCTTACGGCCGCATGCAAACGGCCGCAAACCAGGCAGTGACGCCAATGTAGCTCTAACGGTCTTGAGAGGTTCCTACACCCCACCACTGAATTATCAGTGACCGCCAAAGACTATCGACGGAACTCGCATCGCACCAGTTCATGAAAACCGATAGGTTTTGAAGGAAACGTCCTAGGACCTTGCCCAGAAAATTTACAACCTGCCTGACGGGTGAGGAGTGGCATGAAGAACGGGCACACCAACAAGATTGGGTAATGCCGATCAGTTAAGCGAAAGGGAATCACTGTAGGAGCGAGCTTGCTCGCGATGGTCGTTAACGATAGCGCGTGTTTACTGGCTAAACGCGGCGCTCTTGAGTCCATCGTCGGAACGCCGCCCGGAGCAAGCTCGCTCCTACAGAGTCCTTAACTGATCGGTATTAACCAGATTGGGTGCCCATTTTTTATGGGTCAGTTACCTGAGTATCCCCGACATCACTATCAGGCCAAGTAGCACCATGCCGGATAGAACCCCTAGAAGAGTCCATTGCAGTACTACGAGCTTTTGCCTGAGATCATGGGGAAAGTTGTCGAGATCTTCAGCAGTGACCATACCGCGCTTCAGAAAAAATTGGGGAAACGTAACGACGCTAGATATTGAATAAACCAGTCGAGTCTTACCTCTAAGCCCTGCGTCAATACGCGCGGAGACAGTTATAAGTGGAGAGCTGTTTTGGAAATGCTCTGAAAGGGCATCTCCCTTGGTGTAGCCCAAGTGCAGCGCAACCCCAAAAACAACAAGTGCCCCACCGAAAACTATTAGTCCTGATGCCAGGAATAGTGCGTCTGCAACGCTAATGTTCATTGAGTGGCCTCGAAAATCCGCTCGCCCATTTTTTCACCAATAACGCTCCCAATAGCGCTGGAAGAAAAAGAGCCTGCCCCGACCACAACAATACTGCAGACCAGTAATCCCAAACCGCCAGTTGGCACACCCAACCCAACACAAAGCCCGCCGACAGCTGCGGTTGATAGAGCAGCACCTACAATTCCGCCACCTACGATCCCCCCGGTAAAACTCCCCGTTTCAGTAAATTTAACCCGCTCGCACGTTTCAGCATTTCCCGCAGTACACACATCCTGAACCTTCACGGCAGATGCCCCGCCACCAATGGCAGTACCTAGCCAACCACCGTATTTGATGTATTTAGTAGCCTTTGCCACACTTTCTAGATGAGTGGCGTGACCCGGTATTTGCCCCGCAGGACTGGCATTGGTCCAGTGGTGAACCAGACTTTGGCTGGAGATGCCCAACATTTTTTTCAAATTGATGTGGTTTGGGAATCCAATACCCTTGCGGGTTAGGGTCGTCATATGGCTGTTGAGTTGTGCAAGCAAACGCTGTCGTTCTACGAAGAAGGCCGGCGAACGAAGGTGCCCATCTCTTTGGAGCGTCGTCTGTTGCAACACTTCAATTTCCCTCAAGGCATTACCGACGTTATCCAGATTATTCTTGAAAATGCTCGCGCCGACGCCCACAGCGTCTGAGCCATAGCCCAAGATCGTCTGAATGGCATCCCGGTGTTGCATCATGAAATCCGCCTCTTCAGGGCTAAGCGTTTCCAGTATTTGATTGGTCCGTGCCGCCACATCCATGAGCAGCGCTTCTTCGCGGGTGCACTGGAAGTTATTGGGATCGCTGAGCACGATCATCGAGCCGGCTTTAACATCGCGCAGATTGGGATTGAGCAGCTTGAATTTACCCATCACCGCCGGGTCGCGCAGGGTGAACAACGAGGCCTCGAGCTGTTCGCGGGTGGTGCTTTTGGGCACGATGTAGAAGCCAGGCTCTGCTGCCTGCATGCTGTTATCACGCGTTGGCAGGGGAGGGTTTGGCGCAGGCGCGAAGCTGGAAGATCGTGAGGCTACCGGGTTGCTGGCGGCGGTGGGTGTCGCCTGTGGAGTGGCGGTCCGCATGGCGTGCGGTGCAGCACTGCGGCTGGACTCGTAGGTACCCTTGAAAAACGATGGGATCAGCCCTGCTTTACAGGGACAGCTGCTGTAGCTGTCCAGCGAGCCCGCCACCAACCTTCCGTGACTCTTGATGTATGAAACGCCGCCCTCAATGACGTAGGTTTTGTTGTCCTTACCACAGGAAACCTGATCCCCCACACGAGCATGGGCGATGCCAAACATCATGATGTTTGTAGCGCCCTCCAGAACCTTGCCACCGCAGGTCGTCTCGTCGTCTTTGCGAATGAAATGTCCCTTTGCCATTGCTGATCTCCCTCTCTACTGGCGCCCCAGTCATGGGCAGCGCACCACTGTTAACGATCGGTAAGCCGACTCGGGATGAGTGGCTTAGCGCAAAGTACGTGGACAGAGATGAAACTCAAGATGGCCGAGAAAATCAGGAAATGTCTTACGACCAGCACTGAAAAGGACCACGGATATTGGAGGGCCAATGCCTGCTTTCGGACCTGGCTTGCAAAAAAAACGGCCCGCACCATTAAAGCTGCGAGCCGTTCTTTTATCAGAGACGGGAGTAGTTCAACCCATCACTCATCACTTATTCAAACGATAATCACTCTCTGCAGCCGCAAAACGCTGGAACATGCCGGCGGTCGGCGTGCCCATTTTGCTGACGAAGTAGATCGCCAGGCTGGCGAAGATGAAGCCTGGGATGATTTCGTACAGGCCCAGCAGTTCGAAGTGTTTCCAGACGATCACGGTGATCGCGCCAACCAGGATACCGGCCAGTGCGCCGTTGCGGGTCATGTCTTTCCAGATCACGGAGATCAGTACGACGGGACCGAATGCGGCACCGAAACCAGCCCAGGCGTAGCTCACCAGACCCAGTACACGGTTTTCCGGGTTGGCCGCCAGTGCGATAGCAATCAGGGCAACCAACAGCACCATGGCACGACCGACCCAGACCAGTTCAACCTGGGAAGCGGATTTACGCAAGAAGGTCTTGTAGAAGTCTTCGGTCAGGGCGCTCGAGCACACCAGCAACTGGCAGCTCAGGGTGCTCATGACGGCAGCCAGAATGGCCGACAGCAGGATACCCGCGATCCATGGGTTGAAGAGGATCTTGGCCAGCTCGATGAACACACGCTCGTGGTTCTCGGAGACCGCGCCCGCCACGTCCGGGTGCGCCGAGAAGTAGGCGATACCGAAGAAGCCCACTGCCACGGTGCCGCCCAGGCACAGGATCATCCAGGTCATGGAGATACGACGGGCCTTGGCGATCGATTTAACCGAATCGGCAGCCATGAAACGCGCCAGGATGTGCGGCTGGCCGAAGTAGCCCAGACCCCAGCCCATCAGCGAGATGATGCCGATGAAAGTGGTGCCCTTGAGCATGTCGAAGTTGCTTGGATCTTGCGCTTCGATGGCCAGGAAAGTGGTGTCGACGCCGCCAGTGGCCAGCAGCACGATAACCGGCGTCAGGATCAACGCGAAGATCATCAGGGTGGCTTGCACGGTATCGGTCCAGCTCACGGCCAGGAATCCGCCGATAAAGGTGTAGGCAATCGTCGCCGCAGCACCGGCCCACAGCGCCGTCTCGTAGGACATGCCGAAGGTGCTTTCGAACAGACGGGCCCCGGCCACGATGCCGGAAGCGCAGTAGATGGTGAAGAATACCAGGATCACGACCGCAGAGATGATCCGCAGCAGGCCGCTTTTGTCTTCGAAACGGCTGGCGAAGTAGTCCGGCAGGGTCAGTGCATCACCGTTGTGCTCGGTCTGTACACGCAGACGGCCGGCGACGAACAGCCAGTTCAGGTAGGCACCGATGATCAGGCCGATGGCGATCCAGCTTTCGGAAAGACCGGACATGTAGATCGCGCCGGGCAAGCCCATCAACAACCAGCCACTCATGTCGGAAGCACCGGCGGACAGTGCGGTCACGACGCTGCCCAGGCTACGGCCGCCCAGGATGTAGTCGGAAAGGTTGTTGGTGGAGCGATAGGCCATCAAGCCGATCAGCACCATTGCTGCGATGTAGATCACGAACGTGATCAGGGTTGGATTGCTTACGCTCATTAAGTTACGCCCTGGCTTTGTTTTTATGTAGCGGCGGCTGGTGAACCGCTCGCAAACGCATACGTTTGACAGACGATCCGGATTCCCGCGCATTTATGACTGATGTTTCCCCAGGAAAGCCATCAGCCGGAGCACCCGGATTTTGTCCGGGTTGCACCTTGGACGCGAATGCTATTCAACAAAGCAAATAAGGTGCAACCAGTTTCTCGGGATTAAGTTGCACCTAGCGGGAAATAAACGTTAAAAATCGTTTTTTGCTCCTTTTCGGAGCAAAAACGAGTGTTAACTCACCGGAAAAGCACCAAGCAAATGCAGCGCAGCCTTACCAGAATTTATTTCCTGACGAGCTGCGTAATATTCCGACAAAAAAAGGGTTGCACCCGGTTGCACCTCGACAGTCTCACGGCTAATCTTGCCGCCAGCTGATGCCACGCAGTCGTGGCAAACATGAGGATAAAAACATGGCTACCACCACCCTTGGGGTCAAACTTGACGACCCGACCCGCGAACGCCTCAAGGCCGCCGCGACCTCGATTGATCGCACGCCGCACTGGCTGATCAAGCAGGCAATCTTCAATTACCTGGAAAAACTCGAGGGTGGTGCAACCCTGACCGAGCTGAGCGGTTTGACCAAGGACTCCGACGACAGCGTCGACGCGCCTCTGGATCACGCCCACCAGTGCTTCCTCGAATTCGCCGAAAGCATCCTGCCGCAATCGGTACTGCGTGCCTCGATCACCGCCGCCTACCGTCGCCCTGAGCCGGAAGTCGTGCCGATGCTGATCGAGCAGGCGCGCCTGCCGGCACCGATGTGCGACGCCACCAACAAACTCGCCGCCTCGATTGCTGAAAAACTGCGCAACCAGAAGAGCGCTGGCGGCCGTGCCGGCATCGTTCAGGGCCTGCTACAGGAGTTCTCCCTGTCGTCCCAGGAAGGCGTGGCGCTGATGTGCCTGGCCGAAGCGCTGCTGCGCATCCCGGACAAAGGCACCCGCGACGCCCTGATCCGCGACAAGATCAGCACCGGCAACTGGCAGCCGCACCTGGGCAACAGCCCGTCGTTGTTCGTCAACGCTGCCACCTGGGGCTTGTTGCTGACCGGCAAGCTGGTGTCCACGCACAACGAAGCCGGCCTGACATCGTCCCTGAGCCGCATCATCGGCAAGAGCGGCGAGCCGATGATCCGCAAGGGCGTCGACATGGCCATGCGCCTGATGGGCGAGCAGTTCGTGACCGGCGAAACCATCGCCGAAGCCCTGGCCAACGCCAGCAAGTTCGAAGCCAAGGGCTTCCGTTATTCCTACGACATGCTGGGTGAAGCCGCACTCACCGAGCACGACGCGCAGAAGTACCTGGCCTCGTACGAACAAGCCATCCACTCGATCGGCAAAGCCTCCCACGGTCGCGGGATTTATGAAGGCCCGGGCATTTCGATCAAGCTGTCCGCCCTGCACCCGCGCTATAGCCGTGCGCAGTACGAGCGCGTGATGGAAGAGCTGTACCCGCGCCTGCTGTCGCTGACCCTGCTGGCCAAGCAATACGACATCGGCCTGAACATCGACGCCGAAGAAGCCGACCGCCTCGAGCTGTCGCTGGATCTGCTCGAGCGCCTGTGCTTCGAGCCGCAACTGACTGGCTGGAACGGTATCGGTTTCGTGATCCAGGCTTACCAGAAGCGTTGCCCGTACGTGATCGACTACGTGATCGACCTGGCTCGCCGCAGCCGTCATCGCCTGATGATCCGCCTGGTGAAAGGCGCGTACTGGGACAGCGAAATCAAGCGCGCCCAGGTCGAAGGCCTGGAAGGCTACCCGGTCTACACCCGCAAGGTGTACACCGACGTCTCCTACATCGCTTGCGCCCGCAAACTGCTGTCGGTGCCGGAAGTCATCTACCCGCAGTTCGCTACGCACAACGCCCACACCCTGTCGGCCATTTATCACATCGCCGGTCAGAACTATTACCCGGGCCAGTACGAGTTCCAGTGCCTGCACGGCATGGGTGAACCGCTGTACGAACAAGTTGTAGGCAAAGTCTCCGAAGGCAAGCTGAACCGTCCGTGCCGCGTGTACGCACCGGTCGGCACCCACGAAACCCTGCTGGCCTACCTGGTGCGTCGCCTGCTGGAGAACGGCGCGAACACCTCGTTCGTCAACCGCATTGCCGACCAATCGATTTCGATCCAGGAACTTGTAGCCGATCCGGTAGCCAGCATCGAGCAGATGGCGACCGTGGAAGGCGGTTTCGGCCTGCCGCACCCGCGCATTCCGCTGCCGCGTGATCTCTACGGCTCCGAGCGCGCCAACTCCAGCGGCATCGACATGGCCAACGAACATCGTTTGGCGTCCCTGTCCTGCGCGCTTCTTGCTACCGCACACAACCACTGGAAAGCGGCGCCGATGCTCGGTTGCGCCTCCAGCACCGAAGCGCCGGCACCGGTGCTGAACCCGTCCGATCTGCGTGATGTGGTCGGCCATGTGCAGGAAGCGACCGTCGAAGACGTCGACAACGCGATCCAGTGCGCCCTCAACGCTGCGCCGATCTGGCAGGCCACCCCGCCCGCCGAACGCGCCGCGATCCTGGAGCGTGCCGCCGATCTGATGGAAGCCGAGATCCAGCCGCTGATGGGCCTGCTGGCTCGCGAAGCCGGCAAGACCTTCGCCAACGCCATTGCCGAAGTGCGTGAAGCCGTGGACTTCCTGCGTTATTACGCGGTGCAGGCGCGCAACGACTTCACCAATGACGCTCACCGTCCGCTGGGCCCAGTGGTGTGCATCAGCCCGTGGAACTTCCCGCTGGCAATCTTCAGTGGCCAAGTGGCTGCTGCGTTGGCCGCTGGTAACCCGGTATTGGCCAAGCCTGCGGAACAGACTCCGCTGGTCGCCGCTCAAGCCGTGCGCCTGCTGCTCGAAGCAGGGATTCCGGAAGGCGTACTGCAATTGCTGCCGGGTCGCGGTGAAACCGTCGGTGCCGGCCTGGTCGGCGACGAACGCGTCAAAGGCGTGATGTTCACCGGCTCCACCGAAGTCGCGCGCTTGCTGCAACGCAACATCGCCGGCCGCCTGGACAGCCAGGGTCGTCCGATCCCGCTGATCGCCGAAACCGGTGGCCAGAACGCAATGATCGTCGACTCTTCGGCACTGACCGAACAGGTGGTGATCGACGTGGTTTCGTCGGCGTTCGACAGCGCCGGCCAGCGTTGCTCGGCCCTGCGCGTCCTGTGCCTGCAGGAAGATTCCGCTGATCGCGTCATCGAAATGCTCAAAGGTGCCATGGCGGAAAGCCGTCTCGGCAACCCTGAGCGCCTGTCCGTGGACATCGGCCCGGTGATCGACGCCGAAGCCAAGGCTGGCATCGAGAAGCACATCCAGGCCATGCGCGACAAAGGTCGCAGCGTGTACCAGGTGGCCATCGCCGACGCCGAAGAAGTCAAACGCGGCACCTTCGTGATGCCGACGCTGATCGAACTTGAAAGCTTCGACGAACTGCAGCGGGAGATCTTCGGCCCGGTGCTGCACGTGGTTCGCTACAAGCGCAAGGACATCGATCAACTGATCGGCCAGATCAACGCTTCGGGTTACGGCCTGACCCTGGGCGTGCACACCCGCATCGACGAGACCATCGCCAAGGTGATCGACAACGTCAACGCCGGTAACGTCTACGTCAACCGCAACATCGTCGGCGCCGTGGTCGGCGTGCAGCCGTTCGGCGGCGAAGGCTTGTCGGGTACTGGCCCGAAAGCCGGCGGCCCGCTGTACCTGTACCGCCTGTTGTCGACCCGCCCTGCGGATGCGATCGAACAATCCTTTGCTCGCGGTGACGCCGTCGCAGCACCGGACGTTCGTCTGCGCGACGCGATGAGCAAGCCGCTGACCGCCCTGAAAGCCTGGGCCGACAGCCACAAGTTCGCCGACCTGAGCACCCTGTGCGTGCAGTTCGCCGCGCAATCGCAAAGTGGCATCACCCGTGTCCTGGCCGGCCCGACCGGCGAGCGCAATAGCTATGCGATCTTGCCGCGCGAGCACGTACTTTGCCTGACGGAAGTCGAAGGCGATCTGCTGACCCAACTGGCGGCGGTACTGGCTGTCGGTGGTTCAGCGGTGTGGCCGGAAGCTGACTTGACCAAGGCCTTGTTCGCACGCCTGCCGAAGGATATTCAGGCACGCATCAAGCTGATTTCCGACTGGAACAAGGACGAAGTGGTGTTTGATGCGGTTGTGCATCACGGCCACTCCGACCAGTTGCGTGCGGTGTGCCAGCAGGTTGCCAAGCGTGCCGGCGCCATCGTCGGTGTCCAGGGTCTGTCGCAAGGCGAAACCAACATTGCGCTGGAACGCCTGGTGATCGAGCGGGCGTTGAGCGTTAACACGGCTGCGGCGGGTGGTAATGCCAGTTTGATGACCATCGGTTAACACCGACAATCCGGGCTGCCGCAATGGCCGCCCGGTGCTTTAGAAGCAAGATCAAAAGATCGCAGCCTTCGGCAGCTCCTACAGGGGAACGCATTCCAATGTAGGAGCTGCCGAAGGCTGCGATCTTTTGCTTCTCCATCACCAAGATCAATCATCCTGTTCAGTCTTTATTCCCAAGCCTAGACTCGGCCCACTCCAATAAAAGGTAGGCCGCCATGTCCGAGACGTTGCTCAGTTCCCGCAATCTGGCTTTCGAGCTGTATGAAGTCCTTGATGCCGAGGGCCTGACCCAGCGTGAGCGTTTCGCCGAGCACAATCGCGAAACCTTCGATGCGGCCATTGGCACCGCCCGCAGCATCGCCGAGAAGTTCTTCGCCCCGCACAACCGCAAGGGCGACGAGAACGAGCCACGCTATGAAAACGGTCAGGCGATTCTGATTCCGGAAGTGAAACCGGCGGTGGATGCCTTCCTCGAAGCCGGTTTCCTCAACGCCGCGCGCAGTTTCGACGCCGGCGGCATGCAGCTTCCTACGCTGCTGTCCCAGGCCTGCTTCGCGCACTTTCAATCGGCCAATGCTGCTTCGACGTCGTACCCGTTCCTGACCATGGGCGCGGCCAACCTGATCGAAAGCTTCGGCACCGAAGAGCAGAAGCGCCGCTTCCTGCAACCGATGATCGACGGCCGTTTCTTCGGCACCATGGCCCTGACCGAACCCCACGCGGGCTCGTCGCTGTCGGATATTCGTACCCGCGCAGAGCTGGCGTGCGACGGCACCTATCGACTCAAGGGCAACAAGATCTTCATCTCCGGTGGCGATCATCCGCTGTCGGAAAACATCGTGCACATGGTGCTGGCCAAGCTGCCGGACGCGCCGGCCGGGGTGAAGGGCATTTCGCTGTTCATCGTGCCCAAGTTCCTGGTCAACGATGATGGCAGCCTCGGCCAGCGCAATGACGTGCTGCTGGCCGGGCTATTCCACAAGATGGGCTGGCGTGGCACCACGTCCACGGCGCTGAATTTCGGCGATAACGGCGAATGCGTCGGCTATCTGGTGGGCAAGCCGCACCAGGGCTTGAGCTACATGTTCCAGATGATGAACGAAGCGCGGATTGGCGTCGGCATGGGTGCCGTGATGCTTGGTTACGCGGGCTATCTGTATTCGCTGGAATACGCTCGCGAGCGTCCACAGGGCCGCGTGCCGGACAGCAAGGACCCGAACACCGCGCCGGTGGCGATCATTCAGCACGCCGACGTCAAACGCATGCTGCTAACGCAAAAGGCCTACGTCGAAGGCTCGTTCGACCTCGGCCTGTACGCGGCGCGGCTGTTCGATGACACCACGACGCTTGCGACCGAAGCCGAACGCAAGCAGGCCCATGAATTGCTGGACCTGCTGACGCCAATCGTCAAATCCTGGCCATCGGAGTTCTGCCTGAAGGCCAACGAACTGGCGATCCAGATCCTCGGCGGCCACGGCTACACTCGCGAATACCCGGTGGAACAGTACTACCGCGATAACCGCCTGAACCCGATCCACGAAGGCACCCACGGCATTCAGTCGCTGGACCTGCTGGGCCGCAAACTGGCGCAGAACGGCGGTGCGGGGCTCAAGCAGCTGATTCGCCTGATCGCCGACACCGCCGAGCGCGCCCAGGCGTTTGAGTCGCTGACGTCGCTGCGCGAACCGCTGGAAAAGCTGGTGGCGCGCCTGCAAACCGTGACCATCGGCCTGCTGACTGATCTGGCACAAGGCAAGGTCAACAGCAGCCTGGCGAACTCGGCGCTGTACCTGAAGGTGTTTGGTCACACGGTGATTGGTTGGCGCTGGCTGGAGCAGGCGATCCGTGCCGAAGAAGGTTTAGCCAAGGGCAATGCGGCGGATGTCAGTTTCTATAAAGGCAAGCTGCAGGCGGCGCGCTACTTCCTGACGTGGGAAGTGCCGGGCTGCCACCATGAGCTGGCGATTCTTGAAGCTCGGGATGATGTGTGCCTGGGCATGCAGGATGAGTGGTTCTGATCAGGTATAGATTGGTGTAACGGCCACAAAAAAGATCGCAGCCTTCGGCAGCTCCTACAGAGGAACGCATTCCACATGTAGGAGCTGCCGAAGGCTGCGATCTTTTGATCTTTTAATTCAACCGAAACCCACCCATCTGCCGTGCCAGATCATCCGCCAACCGCTGCAACGTCTGACAATCATCCCGACAAGCCCTGACCTCCCCCGCCGTCGCCCGGGCCAGATCGGAAATCCCTTGCACGTTGCGGTTGATCTCTTCGGTCACCGCCGATTGTTCTTCCGTCGCCGTCGCCACCTGATGATTCATATCGCTGATGCGTTCCACTTGTCCGGTAATCGCGGTCAACGAGGCGCCGGTACGCTGGCTCGACTCGACACCCGTGCCCGTCGCGGCCTGCCCGGAATGCATCGACGACACCGCGTTTTCTGCACCTTGCTTGAGGCTGCCGATCATCTGCTGGATTTCATCGGTGGAGGCTTGAGTGCGCCGCGCCAGGGTGCGCACTTCATCGGCCACCACGGCAAATCCACGCCCCATGTCTCCGGCTCGCGCCGCTTCGATAGCGGCGTTGAGCGCCAGCAGGTTGGTCTGCTCGGAAATCCCGCGAATCACCGCCAGCACCTGATCGATCGACGCCACCTGATGCGCCAATTCACCCACAGCGCTGGCGGCGACGCCGATTTCGTCGGACATGCTTTCAATATGCCGGATCGAGCCACCCACCACTTCCCGTGCCTGCATCGCCTCATCCCGAGCCGTTTGCGACGCGACCGCCGCATTGCCGGCGTTTTGGGCGATTTCCTGAACGGTCAGACCCATTTCGTGAACCGCAGTGGCGACCATGTCGGTCATTTCCTGCTGGCGGCCGGAGCGTTCGGCGGTGTTGTCCACAACTCTGGCCACTTGCCCCACAGCCGTACGCAATCGTTCGCTGGTGGTCAGTATTTCGCCGATCATGTCGCGCTGGCTATCCAGGAACCGATTGAAACCGCGAGCCAGATCGCCCAGCTCATCGGCGCGGCTGGAATCTAACCGCTGGGTCAAATCGCCACCACCGCTACCGATGGCCACCAGTGCCGCTGTTACCTGACGAATCGGTCGTACCAACCCACGGGCCAGCAACACCACCAGCAGCAGGCACACAATCGCCACCGCCAGGCCGATGCCACTGCTCATCCACATGGCGCGGCGGGCTTCGGCGTAAATCTGTGATTGCGGCACTTCGGCCACCAGGGTCCAGCCGAGATCACGCAATGGCAGGCTTAACGCGAGGAGGTCTTCACCGTCACGCTGGAAGCCGCTGCTGGTGGCAGCTTTTTGACTCATCACCGATTGTGCCGCCGTAGCACCAATCTGCTCGGTCAAAGTTCGTTTGCCACTCAATTGCGCCTCGGGATGGACCTGGATCAAACCGTCGGAACGCACGAGATAGACCTTGCCGCGCTCACCGAAGCTGAAGTTGTGGATCAGCTCCGACAGCTCTTTCATGCTCAGGCCCAGCCCGGCAACGCCCACGACTTTACCGGCCTGCTCGACTTTGAAGTCGATGAAAAGCGCCAATTCTCCGGTGGCCGTGTCGTTATCGATGTTGAGAGTGCGCGGCTGGTTGCTGTCGAGGAACGAGTAGAACCAGGCATCTTTCGGATTGGAACGACTGAGGGTCCGGTCCAGGCCTTTTTCGGTGAAGTAATGGTTGGACGCGGTGCCGACAATAATCGCGGTAAAGGCCTTGTGCTCGGCGCGGATGCCTTCGAGATAGGTAGTAAAGGTGCTGGCCCGGGCACCGTCTTCACCCCCTGCCAGCCAGTCGCGCACCATGCTGTTGCTGGCGATGTCCTTGGCGGCGGTGAGCGGTTGGACCAGGATGCGTTCGATGTCGTTGCGCATCGCTTCGATGCTCGACGGCAAGGCTTTTTCGACCAGATAGCTCTGGGCGAGGCGGTTAACCACCAGGGTATAGATGCCAACCACGATCAGAATACTGACCAGCAAGGCGCTGCCCATACTCAGGATCAACTGCCATTGAATACTGCGTCGCCAGAACTGCATGGAGCACCCCCAAAGAATAAGAGGCTGAAACACTGCAACAGCCGTGCCGATTGTATACAAACCAACCGACAATTTATTCTTTGGTTGTGCGCAAAGCCGATCAGGCCTGATTGATCGTCTTGGAGATCACTTCAACCGTGGCGCTGACTTGCTCTTGGTAACGGTCGAGTTCGAGCTTGTGCTGTTTCTGCATTTCGATCTGCTGGGAGCACAGATTCATCGCCGCCAGCACCAGCAGGCGGTCACCGATCAGCGTCGGGTACTTCCTCTTGGTTTCGGCCAGGGCTGCCTTCAACATCATCGCGGCGTCCAGCAGGGTCTGTTCTTCCCCGGCCGGTGCCTTGATCGAATAGTCCTCTCCCAGGATCGAGACGACTTTTACCCCTGCGGCGTTGTAACTCATGCGCTGACAGGACCTGCGCTGACGCGTTCAACCAGGGCCTGAATGCGAGCCGCCGTGGCGCCTTGCTTCTCTTCGTGTTCCATCAGGCTCAGTTGCAGGCTTTCGTTTTCATCTTTGGCCTGGGCCAGTTCCGCGGTCAGGTTCTGGTTCTGTTGCACCAGGTCGCTGACCAGTTGTTCCAATTGGCTTAGGGATGCTTCCAACATTTTGATTTTCCAGGCTTTTTCAAAGGGCGCGTACGATAAAGAAAAGTCACCCTGGATGCCAGGGTTATACAGGCGCAAAGCCTTGATTTTGCTGACGGGCAACCTTCCTCGCGAGTTTTAAAGACTGTGATTGGCCAATCTGGTTCCTGCACTTCGTCGCCACAAGGTGCAACCGGCTAAAACACGGGGGGCTCAAGACTTCAGCCAGGCGACCGATAAGTCATCCATACAGCAGCCTCAGCCCCGCACGGATGCGCTATTTTCGGTGATCGCCATGTCCCTTCGTAATATGAATATCGCCCCTCGGGCGTTCCTCAGCTTTGCCCTGATCGGCGGCTTGATGATGGTTCTGGGGGTGTTTTCCTTGAATCAGATGAGCAAGATCCGCGGCGCCGCCGAAAACATCACCAACAACAGTGTGCCGAGCATCAAGAGCCTGGACGAGTTCACCCAGCTCACCTTGCGCCTGCGCGTGCTGTCCTACCGTTTGCTGGTGAATCGCGAGCCTGACGTGCAGCAGAAAACCGTGGAATTGCTGGAGACGCGTAACCAGCAGATTCGCGCCGCCCAGGCGACCTACGAAAAGCTGATCGCCAGCCCGCAGGAACGTGCGGCCTACGATCAATACGTACAGCTGCTGGGTCAGTACCGCCAGATCGAAGACCGGATGAAGACCCTGTCGCGCAACAATCAGGTCGACGAACTGCGCAGCTTGCTCAACACCGATTTGCTCAACAACTCCGAAGCGATCAACGCCGTGTTGAACCGCCTGCTGGAGATCAACACCCAGCAGAGCCACGACACTAACCAGCAGGCAGCCGATCAGTATGATTCGGCGTTCAACCTGGTGATCACCCTGTTGGTGATCGCCACCGCCCTGACGTTGCTGTTCGCCTGGTTGCTGACCAACAGCATCACCCAACCGATAGCCAACGCCCTGAGCGCCGCCGAACAGATTGCCGAAGGCAACCTGACGCGCCCGATCAACGTCGACGGCAAAGACGAAGCCGGCCGCTTGCTGCTGGCCATGTCGAAGATGCAGGACAAGCTGCGTGACACGCTGCAGCGCATTTCCGGCTCGGCCACGCAGCTGGCGTCCGCTGCCGAAGAACTCAACAGCGTTACTGACGAAAGCGCCCGAGGCCTGACCCAACAGAACAACGAAATCGAACAGGCCGCCACGGCGGTCAACGAAATGACCAGCGCCGTGGAAGAAGTCGCGCGCAACGCGGTCAGCACGTCCGAGGCGTCGAAGAACGCCACCACATCTGCCGGCGACGGCCGTGACCTGGTACAGGAAACCGTGAGCGCCATCGAACGCATGAGCGCCGACGTGCAGAGCACCGCGACCCTGATCGGCGACCTGGCCAACGAGTCACGCGACATCGGCAAGGTGCTGGATGTGATCCGTGGCCTGGCCGACCAGACCAACCTGCTGGCCTTGAACGCCGCCATCGAGGCCGCACGCGCCGGTGAGGCCGGTCGTGGTTTCGCCGTAGTGGCCGACGAGGTTCGTGCCCTGGCCCACCGCACCCAGCAGTCGACCAGCGAAATCGAACGCATGATCGGCAGCATCCAGAGCGGTACCGAGCACGCGGTGGATTCGATGCGCAACAGCACCGAACGCGCCGAATCGACCCTGAACATCGCCCGCGGCGCCGGGATGTCGCTGGACACCATCAACAGCGCCATCGTCGAAATCAACGAGCGCAACCTGGTTATCGCCAGCGCCGCCGAAGAACAGGCGCAGGTGGCCCGTGAAGTGGATCGCAACCTGGTGAACATTCGTGACCTGTCGGTGCAGTCGGCCACCGGGGCAAATCAGACGAGTGCGGCGAGCAATGAGCTGTCGCGCCTGGCGGTGGACCTGAACACACTGGTTGGGCGGTTTAGCCTTTAAGCTATAAAGCAAAAAGATCGCAGCCTGCGGCAGCTCCTACAGGAAAACACACATCCCTGTGTAGGAGCTGCCGCAGGCTGCGATCTTTTGAGCAGCAAAAGCTTTTTGACAGCATCACATTTCAACAGGTTAGAATCGCTGGCACGCAGACTGCATGGTCAGTTTGCGCCCGCCTTTCAGCTTTCTGGAGTACTGCCTTTGAATGCGACGACCATCAACAGCCTGTTCTTGATCGGCGCGTTGCTGGTAGGTGCGAGCATTCTGGTGAGCTCACTTTCGTCCCGTCTCGGCATCCCGATTCTGGTGATTATCCTGGCCGTCGGCATGGCGGCTGGTGTCGATGGCGCCGGCATTCTTTTTGATAACTACCCCACGGCCTATCTGGTCGGTAACCTCGCGCTGGCGGTGATCCTGCTCGACGGCGGCCTGCGCACCCGGGTGTCGAGTTTCCGCGTGGCGTTATGGCCGGCGCTCTCGCTGGCCACGGTCGGCGTGTTGATTACCACCGGGCTGACCGGCATGGCGGCCGCATGGCTGTTCAACCTGAACCTGATCCAGGGCCTGCTGATCGGCGCCATCGTCGGCTCCACCGATGCCGCGGCGGTGTTCTCGCTATTGGGCGGTAAAGGCCTGAACGAACGGGTAACCGCCAGCCTTGAAATCGAATCCGGCAGCAACGACCCGATGGCGGTGTTCCTCACCGTTACCCTGATCGACATGCTCGCCAGCGGCCAGACCGGCCTGCACTGGAGCCTGCTGACCCACCTGTTGCGCGAATTCGGCATCGGTGGCGTCATCGGCCTGGGCGGCGGCTGGCTCATGCTGCAACTGGTCAACCGCATCAACCTGGCCACCGGCCTGTATCCGATTCTGGTCATCGCCGGTGGCCTGGTGGTGTTTGCCCTGACCAACGCCCTGCACGGCAGCGGCTTCCTCGCCGTGTACCTGTGTGGATTGATGATTGGCAACCGCCCGGTGCGCAGCCGCCACGGTATTTTGCACATGCTCGACGGCATGGCCTGGCTGGCGCAAATCGGCATGTTCCTGGTGCTTGGGCTGCTGGTGACGCCTCACGACCTGCTGCCTATCGCCTTGCCAGCACTGGCCCTGGCGCTGTGGATGATTCTGTTTGCCCGGCCACTGTCGGTGCTGGTTGGCCTGCTGCCGTTCAAGGCGTTCCATGGTCGCGAAAAAGCGTTCATCTCCTGGGTCGGCCTGCGCGGTGCGGTCCCGATCATTCTGGCGGTGTTCCCGCTGATGGCCGGCCTGCCCAACGCCCAACTCTATTTCAACCTCGCGTTCTTTATCGTGCTGGTGTCGCTGCTGGTTCAGGGCACCAGCCTGCCGTGGGTCGCCAAGCTATTGAAGGTGACGGTGCCCCCGGAGCCTGCCCCCATCTCCCGCTCAGCCCTGGAAGTACACGTCACCAGCGAGTGGGAGCTGTTCGTCTATCGCCTCGGCGCGGAAAAATGGTGCATCGGTTCGCCCCTGCGCGAACTGAAAATGCCCGAAGGCACCCGTATCGCCGCCCTGTTTCGTGGCCAACAATTGCTCCATCCGTCGGGTAGTACGGTGCTCGAAGTCGATGATTTGCTGTGTGTTATCGGCCATGAACACAACCTGCCGGCCCTCGGAAAACTCTTCAGCCAGGCGCCACAACGGGGCCTCGATCTGCGCTTCTTCGGCGACTTCGTACTCGAAGGAGACGCCCAGCTGGGCGCGGTTGCAGCCCTGTATGGCCTGAAAGTCGAAGGCATCGATCCGGACATGTCCCTGGGCCACTTCATTGCCCAGAAAGTCGGCGGCGCACCGGT
Organism: Pseudomonas sp. 05L36; assembly: GCF_056398125.1. Classification (NCBI taxonomy): domain Bacteria; kingdom Pseudomonadati; phylum Pseudomonadota; class Gammaproteobacteria; order Pseudomonadales; family Pseudomonadaceae; genus Pseudomonas; species Pseudomonas sp. 05L36. The sequence goes on from NZ_JBFTOU010000014.1 coordinate 114,705, forward strand.
GGTGGGTGACCAGGTGGAATGGAACAACACCATCTGGACCGTGGCGGTCATGGACGGGAACAAGATCGGCAAAGTGGGCGTCAGATTCCCCGAAGGAAGTCGCCCGGGTCCCGGACTCTTCCTCTAAACTGCTTCCACTATCACTTGCTTGACCGGTCTTTATGCCTAATCTGCGCTCCATCTTCGCCATCGCCCTGCTGGGTTTGAGTCTCTCTGTCAGTACTTTGCAAGCGGCCGAACCGCCTTCCAGCGAAGCCGTGCAGGCGAGCCTGGACAAGATCGCCGACCGCAAACTGCCGGAAGCCGATCAGAAGGCCCTGCAAACCGTCCTGCAAAGCACGCTGAACCAGCTCAACAACAAGCGTGACTACGAGCAGAAACTGATCGCGCTCAAGCAGCAATTGAACAATGCGCCCAAACAGACCGTCGAGAACCAGCGGGAACTGACCCGCCTCAAAGCCAGTAACGTGGTGCCGGTGGCGCAGCGATTCGCCAAAGAACCGATCCAGCAGCTCGAGCAAATGCTCACCGAGCGTTCCACCCAGCAAAGCGACCTGCAAAAAGCCCTGGCCGATGCCAACAGCCTGATCATCACCGCCCAGACCCGCCCCGAGCGCGCCCAGGCGGAGATCTCCAGCAGCCAGACGCGCATTCAGCAGATCAATACCATCCTCAAGAACGGCAAGGACGGCGGCAAGGCCTTGAGCGCCGAGCAGCGCGACCAGCTCAATGCCGAGCTTGCAGCGCTGAACGCGCTGATCCCGCTACGGCGCCAGGAACTGGCCGGCAATACCCAATTGCAGGACCTCGGCAACAGCCAGCACGACCTGTTGTCGGAGCGATCCGACCGCCTGGATCGGGAAATCCAGGAACTGCAAACCCTGATCAACCAGAAGCGTCTGGCGTTGTCCCAGGAAACGGTCACCCAGCAATCCATCGAAGCGCAGAAGGCCGGCGGCAGCAGCCTGCTGGCCACCGAAAGCGCGACCAACCTGAAACTTTCGGACTACCTGCTCAAAAGCACCGACCGTCTCAACGAAGTCACCCAGCAAAACCTGCAGACCAAGCAACAGCTGGACAGCCTGACCCAGAGCGACTCGGCCCTGGACGAGCAAATCAACGTGCTCAAAGGCAGCCTGCTGCTCTCGAAGATTCTCTACAAACAGAAACAGGCGTTGCCGCGCCTGCGGCTCGACCGCAACCTGGCCGATCAGATCGCCGACATTCGCCTGTACCAATTCGAAGTCAGCCAGCAACGGGAGTTGCTGAGCAATCCGACCACCTATGTCGAAAACCTGCTGTCGACCCAGCCGCCCGAGCAAGTCACGCCACAATTGCGCAAAAGCCTGATGGAGCTGGCCACCACCCGCACCGACCTGCTGGAACGCCTCAATCGCGAACTGAGCGCGGTGCTCAATGAATCCATCACCCTGCAACTGAACCAGAAACAACTGCTCAGCACGGCGCAAAGCCTGCGGGCGACGCTCGATGAGCAAATGTTCTGGATTCCCAGCAACAAGCCGCTGGAGCTGGAGTGGATCAGCAGTGTGCCGGATCGCCTCCAGCGGCAACTCGATTCACTACCGGTTCTTTCAAGCCTGAGCGAACTGACCGACGGCCTGACCCAGCGCCCGCTGCTGTTCCTGCCGCTGGCCCTGCTGATCGGCGCACTGCTGTGGCGGCGCAAGAATCTGTACGCGCGACTGAACAAGGTTCACCAGGACATCGGTCACTTCAAACGCGATAGCCAGTGGCACACGCCGCAGGCGATTCTGATCAATATTCTGCTGGCGATGCCGGTTTCCCTGGGCCTCGCCTTGTGCGGGCTGGCCCTGCGAATCGACGCCCGTGGGCAGAACGCCAATATGGGCGCGGCGCTGCTGCAAATGGCCGGGGCCTGGCTGGTGTTCTACACCGCCTACCGGATCCTCGCACCGGGTGGTGTGGCAGAACTGCATTTCCGCTGGGAAAAACCCCAGGTGGAATTCCTGCGCAGATGGGTCCGCCGCCTCGGCATAGTGGTGATGGCACTGGTGACCGTAGTCGCCGTTGCCGAACAGCAACCGGCGGCGCTGGCCGATGACGTGATCGGCATGCCGGTGGTGCTCATCTGCTACGCCTTGATGACCTTGCTGCTCAGCCGCTTGCTCATCAGCAGCCCGACCCACGAGAACGCCTCGCTGTTCCGCAAACTGGTGGGGATCCTGTTCACCGCCCTACCCGTCGCGTTGTTCGTGGCCGTGTGCTTCGGCTACTACTACACCGCGCTCAAGCTCAGCGACCGCTTGATCAACACCCTGTACCTGCTGATGTTCTGGCTGGTGATCGAAGCCACGTTCGTGCGCGGCCTTAGTGTGGCGGCCCGGCGGCTGGCCTACCAACGCGCCCTGGCCAAACGACTGGCCGCCAAAGAAGCCAGCGATGGCGAAGCGGTTATCGAAGAACCGACGATGGACATCGAGAAGGTCAACGAACAGTCCCTGCGCCTGATCCGCCTGGCATTGCTCGGCGGCTTCATTGCGGCACTGTATTGGGTCTGGGCCGACCTGATCACGGTGTTCTCGTACCTGGACAATGTCACGCTCTACGAATACACCAGCGGCACCGGCGCTAATATGAGCATGGTGCCGATCAGCATCGGCGACATGCTCGGCGCGCTGATCATCATCGGTATCACCTTCGCCCTGGCGCGCAACCTGCCCGGTCTGCTGGAAGTGTTCGTGCTGTCGAAACTCAACCTGGCCCAGGGCAGCGCCTACGCGACCACCACATTGCTGTCCTACGTGATCGCCGGCGTCGGTTTCGTCTCGACGCTGTCGACCCTCGGCGTAAGCTGGGACAAGTTGCAATGGCTGGTGGCGGCACTGTCGGTCGGTCTCGGTTTCGGCATGCAGGAGATCTTCGCCAACTTCATTTCCGGCATCATGATCCTGTTCGAACGCCCGGTGCGGATCGGTGACACCATCACCATCGGCAACCTGTCGGGGACCGTAAGCAAGATCCGCATCCGTGCCACGACCATCACCGACTTCGACCGCAAGGACATCATTGTCCCGAACAAGACGTTCATTACCGGGCAACTGATCAACTGGTCGCTGACCGACACCATCACCCGGGTGACCCTCAAGCTCGGTGTCGACTACGGCTCGGACCTGGACCTGGTGAAAGAGCTGTTGCTCAAGGCCGCGCGCGATAACCCGCGCGTCCTGAAAGACCCGGAGCCACACGTGTACTTCCTGAATTTCGGCGAAAGCACCCTCGACCACGAGTTGCGCATGCACGTGCGCGACCTCGGCGACCGCAACCCGGTACTCGACGAGGTCAACCGCTTCATCAACCGCGAGTTCAAGAAGCAGCACATCAACATCTCGTTCCGGCAGATGGAGGTCTACCTCAAGAACCTCCACGGCCAGGAATACAAGATTGTGCCGATCGAGCCGGAAGCGAAGACCATCGTGCCGTTGGTCGACGGCAAGGCATCGAAAGAGCCGCCCGCCGCCGAACTCGACTAACCGGCCATTCCCCAGCAGAATGCTCGGACATTCTGCTGGAGCCGGCCCTTGAAAGCCCTCGACGAACTCACTTTCGATAACCGCTTCGACCGCCTGGGCGATGCGTTTTCCGCCCATGTGCTGCCCGAGCCCATCGATAATCCGCGCCTGGTCGTGGCCAGCCCCGCCGCCATGGCGCTGCTGGACCTTGACCCGGCCGAGGCCGAAACCCCGGAGTTCGCCGAACTGTTCAGCGGCCATAAGCTCTGGGCTGACGCGATCCCCAGGGCGATGGTCTATTCCGGGCATCAGTTCGGTTCCTACAACCCGCAACTGGGCGACGGTCGCGGCCTGTTGCTCGGCGAGGTGTACAACGAGGCCGGCGAACATTGGGACCTGCACCTCAAGGGCGCCGGCCAGACGCCATTTTCACGCATGGGCGATGGCAGGGCGGTACTGCGTTCGTCGATCCGCGAATTCCTCGCTTCCGAAGCCCTGAACGCCCTGAACATCCCGACCACCCGCGCCTTGTGCGTAATCGGCTCCGATACCCCGGTGTGGCGCGAAAAGCAGGAGCGCGCGGCCATGGTCCTGCGCCTGGCGCCGAGCCATGTGCGCTTCGGGCACTTCGAATATTTCTACTACACCAAGCGCCCGGAGCAGCAGAAAGAGCTCGGTGATCACGTGCTGGCCATGCACTTCCCGGAGTGCCTGGAACAACCAGAGCCGTACCTGGCGATGTTCCGCGAAGTAGTCGAGCGCAATGCCGAACTGATCGCCAAATGGCAGGCCTATGGCTTCTGCCACGGGGTGATGAACACCGACAACATGTCGATCCTCGGGATTACTTTCGACTTCGGCCCGTTCGCCTTCCTCGACGACTTCGACGCCAACTTCATCTGCAATCACTCCGACGACCAGGGCCGCTACTCCTTCAGCAACCAGGTGCCGATAGGCCAGTGGAACCTCAGCGCGTTGGCCCAGGCCCTGACGCCGTTCATCAGCGTCGAAGCCCTGCGCGAAACCCTCGGCCTGTACCTGCCGCTGTTCCAGGCCCATTACCTGGACCTGATGCGCCGCCGCCTCGGCCTGACCACTGCTGAAGACGACGACCAGAAGTTGCTGGAGGGCCTGCTGCAACTGATGCAAAACAGCGGCGTCGACTACAGCCTGTTTTTCCGTCGCCTGGGTGATGAAGCACCGCAACAGGCCATCACCCGCTTGCGTGACGACTTCGTCGACCTCAAGGGCTTTGATGCCTGGGGCGAACTCTACGTCGCCCGGGTGGCCCGTGAAGGCACGCTTGATCAACATCAGCGCAGCCAGCGGATGCACGCGGTCAACCCGCTGTACATCCTGCGCAACTACCTGGCGCAAAAGGCCATCGAGGCGGCGCAGAACGGCGACTACTCGGAAGTCCGTCGGCTGCACGCGGTGCTGAGCAATCCGTTCGTGGAACAACCGGGGATGGAAAGCTACGCCGAGCGACCACCGGAATGGGGCAAGCATCTGGAGATCAGTTGTTCGTCGTAAGGCAGGTCAGATAAAGACGTCTACTGGCACATTGAATCGCTCGGCCAACCAGCGGATCTGCCGCAGGTTGAGCTGGCGCTTGCCACTCAGGATCTCGGAAACGACCGACTGAGGGCCGACGCCAGGCAGATCGCTTTGAGTCAATCCATGTTCGCGCATCATATAACCAAGCACTTCGGCACCTGTGGCTTCGGGCATAGGGTGATGCTTGTGATCCCATTCCTCAATCCAGTCACCGATGATGTCCACCAGACTCATCAGAGGATGCGACTCGTCAACTCCGGTTATTTCGAGTAACTCGTCGAGTGCCTGCACCAGCGTGTCATAGTCGTCTTCGTTCTTGGGTTTGCGTAGCAATGGCGATACGAACTCCCAGTGCTCGGCCGCGTTTTTGATCAGAACGCTCATGCTCTTCCCTCCTTCCATTTACCGCGGTCATATTCGCGGTGATCCAGCACATGCTTGATGTAGATTTTTTGATGCTGATATCGAACGTAGGCGATCAGCCGTAATTTGTTACCGCCAATATCGAAAACGTGAAACTCACCGACCTTGTCGGTTGCGGGAAATGAAGATTTCATTGCCGCAAAATCACTTGGCTTGACGCGCTTTACCATTCGATACCACTGGTCCAGTGCGCTGGCCACCTGCGGCCATTTTTCCTTGGCGTCCCAGATTCGTTTTTCGGAAAACACTCGCATGCAACATCATTATCGCATTTTGCTATTGGAGATTAATCACAGATCAAAAATATCGCAAGTCGCGATAATGCTCAGCAGACCAGCGGCCTGGCTCAGAAAGACTCAGCCTAGTTTTATCGCCTGCCACTGCACGATTGAAAATATGAGCAAACGTCTCCAACTAGGTGTTATCAGCTCCCCATTGGACCTTGCTCATGACCGACCCACTCCACATCCCCTGCCCCCACTGCAACGGCCTCAACCGCATTCCCGCCACGCGTCTCGACGATCATCCAAAATGCGGTCGCTGCAAAGCCGAAGTCCTGCTGAACAAGCCGTTTGAATTGAAGCAAGGCGACTACGCCAGCCAGATCAAGGGCGATCTGCCGCTGCTGGTGGATGTGTGGGCGGACTGGTGCGGGCCGTGCAAGTCGTTTGCACCGGTGTTCGAGCAGGCAGCCGGGCAACTGGAGGGCAAGTGTCGGCTGGCCAAACTGGACAGCGAGGCGAACCAGCAGTTGTCGGCGCAATTGGGGATTCGCTCGATTCCGAGCCTGATCCTGTTCAAGAACGGCCGGGAAGTCGCCCGGCAGAGCGGGGCTTTCCCGTTACCGCAACTGATGGGCTGGTTGCGTAGCCAGGGGATCTGAAGCACCACAGACCCTGTGGGAGCGAGCTTGCTCGCGATGAGGGCTTCATATTCAACATCTCTGTTGACTGATAAACCGCTATCGTCGGAACGCCGCCCGGAGCAAGCTCGCTCCCACAGGTTTTTCAGGCGTTTTCCAGCAAGTTGTGCAGCTCAACGAATTGCTGGGTCAGCTTGTGCCGCGGGTCGAGATGGATCAGCGGCGTGTTGGCCTGGTGGGATTCGCGCATGCGTACCGAGCTGGCCAGGTACACCGGCAACACTGGCAGGCCTTCGGCGATCAGTTCGTCGAGGATTTGCTGGGGCAGGCTGGCGCGGGCCTGGAACTGGTTGACGACGATGCCTTCGACTTCCAGGCCTTCGTTATGGTCGTCCTTCAACTCTTCGATTTCGGCCATCAGGCCGTACAGTGCCTGGCGTGAAAAACTGTCGCAATCGAAGGGAATCAACACACGATCGGCGGCAATCAACGCTGAAACCGCATAGAAATTCAGCGCGGGCGGAGTATCGAGGTAAATCCGGTCGTAGTCTTCGCCCAGTTCTTCAAGCAACTTACGCAGCTTGTTGATCTTGTGCTTGGCCTCAAGCTTTGGCTGCAAGTCCGCCAGCTCGGCGGTGGCGGTAATGACATGGAGGTTATCGAACGGGGTTTCGTAGATGTCGACCTGATTCTTTTTGGAGAACGGCCCGGAAGACAGCGTCTGCTTGAAGAAGTCGGCGATGCCCATCGGGATATCGCTACCGGTGAGCCCCGTCAGGTACTGTGTGGAGTTGGCCTGGGCATCGAGATCCACCAACAAGGTGCGAAAACCCTCGCTGGCACTGACCGCCGCCAGATTGCAGGCAATGCTGGATTTGCCAACGCCACCTTTCTGATTGAACACCACGCGCCGCATGTCAAAACCTCCGTGTACCAAAGAATGACCGAGTGTAGTGGTCCACCGCGTTGCTTCGCTACCTTGTCGGCAAAGGGACTACACAGTCAGTTGCCTTCTCTTGCTTGAAAAGCCCTGAACGGTTCGGCGATTCGACGCCAGAACCGACAGACGGAGCAAAAAACCTTGTGAATAATTACCAATCGTTCAATTTTTTCGAGTCAGCCGCTTCATCTTATTGAGCAAAATGTAACCAGCATTTGCTACACGTTCCCGGCACCGGGATAATGCGCGCCACTCGGCGCCAAACGCCACGCAGGGTAAGTCTCGGCCCTCGGCCACTCCCCCGCGTCAAGTAAGCCCGTGAGGGTGGGATGAATGTCTGTGATCAACTTCAACATCGCCCAATGGCGCGCCTGGGCCCCAGGGCTTGAAAGCGTGAGCGATTGGCAGGCCTGGAGCCGACAACCGGCCGTGCTGCCGGACAGCGATGCCGCTCCCGACGTTTCTTTTCTGCCGGCCATGCAGCGCCGCCGGCTCAGCCGCCTGGCGCGGATGGCCTTCAGTGTCGGCTGGCCATTGGCCGAAGGTCGGCAGGATCTGCCATTGGTCTTTGTTTCCCGTCACGGCGAAACGCCCCGCACCGTCGACATTCTCAGTGATCTGGCCGCCGATCAGCCGCTGTCGCCGACCCGGTTCAGCTTGTCGGTGCATAACGCGATCATTGGCTTGTGGTCGATCATGCGCGGTGAAACCAGTGAAATGACGGCCCTGGCCGCCGCAGGCGATGGCCTGGAACACGGCATGCTGGAAGCTGCCGCGCTGCTGGCTGAAGGCGCTCGCGCGGTACTGCTGGTGGTCACCGAAGAGCAGCCGCCCGAGGCTTACTCAACCTGGATCGACGACGTGCCGTTCCCTTATGCCGTCGGCCTGCTGATCACTCCCGGTACCGACTGGCAGTTGTCCCTGAACAGCCCCTCGGATGTGTTGTCCAAATCCCGCTGGCCACACGCGCTGAATCTGTTGCGTATGCTGCTCGGCCAGCAAACCACCTGCCAACATGCCTGGAAAAATCGTGTATGGACCTGGCAACGCAACCCGTGACCGAGAAAAACCGCGACGCCTATTACTGGCGTTTGCTGGCCACCGCCGCGAGCTTTGCCCTGTTCGGGCTGGGCGGGCTGTGCCTGCGCTTGGTGATTTTCCCTGTGCTGAACTGCCTGCCGGGCGACGCCCGGACCCATCGGCTGCGGGCCCGGCAAACGGTCAGCCGCTGTTTCTGGATTTTCGTGCGTTTCATGGCCCGCACCGGCGTACTGACCTACACCATTGAAGGCGCGGAAAAACTCGGTCGCCCCGGGCAAATGATCATTGCCAATCACCCGTCGCTGATCGACGTGGTGTTTCTGATCGGCCTGGTGCGTCATGCCAACTGCGTGGTCAAGCAAAGCCTCTGGGAAAACCCTTTCACCCGCGGACCGCTGCGCTGCACCGAATACATCAGCAACGACGGCAGCATGGACATGCTCGACGCCGCTGCCGACGCGCTGAAAGACGGCCAGACCCTGATCATTTTCCCGGAAGGTACGCGCACCCAACCCGGCCAGGCGCCGGCCTTTCATCGGGGCGCCGCGGCAATCGCCCTGCGGGGTGCGAAAATCCTCACCCCGGTCATTATCAAGGTCAACCCGACCACATTGACCAAGGCCGAGCCCTGGTATCGCATCCCCAAGCGGCGCGTGCACTTCAGTTTCCGGGTCGGTGCCGATATAGATCCACAGACTTTCGCCACGCAGGGGCCGGCTCCGCAAGCCTCGCGCAAGCTCAACGATTATCTACATTCTTACTTTATTAAGGAGCTCGCCGAAGATGAGCGATCTGCACCGTGATATCAAAATGCTTATCATCGACGCCCTTGGCCTGGAAGACATCAGTGCCGACGACATCGGCAACGAACAGACGCTGTTCGGCGAAGGCCTGGGCCTGGACTCGGTGGACGCACTGGAACTGGGCCTGGCCATCCAGAAAAAGTACGGCATCAAGATCGACGCCGATGCCAAGGACACACGTAATCACTTCAGTAACGTGGCGAGCCTTGCGGCGTTCGTCACCGCAAAACAGGCAGCTTGAGACCGGACCATGCAAACTCGTGACGACATTTTCAACACCCTGCGCGATGCCCTGGTCGAGCTTTTCGAACTGGACCCTGAGCGTGTGAGTCTGGAATCCAACCTGTATCAGGACCTGGAAATCGACAGCATCGATGCGGTCGACCTGATTGATCACATCAAACGTCAGACCGGCAAGAAAATCGCCGCCGAAGAATTCAAATCGGTGCGTACCGTCAGTGACGTGGTCGAGGCGGTCTACCGTCTGGTTCAACCGGCCGCATGAATCGACTGATTGGCCTCGGCCTGCTGCTGGCAGGCCTTTTGTATCCCTTTGCGGTGTATTTCGGCATGGAGCATTTCGCCCCGTGGCAGTTCGGTCTGCTGCTGGGCGGACTGTGGCTGGCCCGGGCACTGACCGGCAAACGTCGGCCTGGCAGCCTGTGGATGGCCACGGTGGCCATTGTGTTCTGCCTGTTGCTGGCACTGTTCGACAGCCCGGCGCTGTTGCGTTGGTATCCGGTGTTGATCAGCGCCTTCATGTTGGCGCTGTTCGGATCGAGCCTGACATTCGGCCCACCGATCGTTGAACGCCTGGCCCGGGTACGCGAGCCGCAATTGCCGGCCGAGGGCATTCGCTATACCCGTCAGGTAACCATCGCCTGGAGCGTTTTTTTTCTCTGCAACGGTGTGTGCGCCGCCGCCCTGACCCTCTGGGCGCCGCTGAGCTGGTGGACGCTGTACACCGGCCTGATTTCCTACGGATTGATAGGCCTGATGTTTGCCATTGAATGGCTGATAAGACTAAGGGTACGAGGCCGCCCATGAATTGGATAAAACTTGAGCACCTGCTGCTCAAGGCTCCGCCGGAGCGCGCCGTAGCGACCGCTCCGGCACTGGATCACGCCCAACTGTGCGAACAGGCGCTGCGCCTGGCCGCCGGCCTGCAAGCCCGGGGTGTCCGGCAGATGGCCGTGCACCTCGAGGATGCCGCCGATCTGGCGATCGCGTTGCTTGGCGCCTGGCGTGCCGGGGTCAGTGTGTTGCTGCCGCCTGACCTGCAACCACAGACTCGCCAACGTTGGTCAGATGATGTCGATCTGTGGCTGACCGATCAGCCCGGCGATGCGCACCTTGGCGATTTCCAACAGCCGCCGCTCAGTGCCGCCGCGCTGGATCTCGATCAATGCAAACTCAGCCTGTGCACGTCGGGCTCCAGTGGCGAACCCAAGCGCATCGAAAAAAACCTGCGCCAACTGGCCAATGAAGTCGAAGCCCTGGAACAGCTGTGGGGCGCCGACCTGGGCCCGGCGTGCATCATTGGCAGCGTCGCCACCCAGCACATCTACGGTCTGCTGTTTCGGGTGCTGTGGCCGCTGTGCGCCGGGCGCCCGTTCGTACGTCGGCAGCTGGCCTTTCCGGAAGACCTGCAACGCGCCAGCCGCGAGTACCCGGCCTTCGCCTGGGTGGCCAGCCCGGCGTTGCTCAAGCGCATGGGCGACAACCTCGACTGGCCTGCCTTGAGCTCAGTGCGCCGGGTTTTTTCCTCCGGCGGTGCATTGCCGGTCGAGGCCGCACAGAGCCTTCACGAACGTCTGGGGCAATGGCCAACGGAAATTTTCGGCAGTTCGGAAACCGGCGGAATCGCCTGGCGTCAGGGCGCTGAACTCTGGCGGCCCTTTGCCGAAGTCACGCTGACTCAAGACAGTGATGGCGCGCTGTTGATCGCTTCGCCCTACTTGCCTGGCGGTCATGTCGAACAGACTGCCGATTCGGCGCGCATCGCCGTCGATGGGCGCTTCGAATTGCTCGGGCGACTGGACCGGATCGTCAAACTGGAAGAAAAACGCATCTCGCTGCCAATGCTGGAACAGGCGCTGACAGCCCATGAATGGGTCGTCGAAGCGCGGCTCGGTGTCATTCAGGAAAACCGTGCCTCCCTGGGAGCGTTGCTGGTGCTGAGCGAGGCCGGTTTGCATGTGCTGCGCAATCAGGGTCGACGCAGTCTCACCGAGCAACTGCGCCAGCACCTGAGCCAACACTGCGAAGCCCTGGCCTTGCCAAGACGCTGGCGCCTGCTGCGACAACTGCCGATGAACACCCAGGGCAAACTGCCCCAGGCCGACGTCAATGCCTTGCTGTTGGCACCGCGCCCCAAAGCGCCTGAGGTGCTGGAGCAAGTCGAAAGCCATGGCGAGTGGAGCCTGCAACTGGCCGTGCCACCGGACCTGGCCTATTTCAGCGGTCATTTCCCCACGGCGCCGGTATTGCCTGGCGTGGTGCAGGTGGACTGGGCGCTGAGCCTGGGCCAGCAATTGATGAACCTGCCGAAAAAATTCGCCGGCATGGAAGTCTTGAAGTTCCAGCAACTGGTGCGCCCGGGCGATGAGATCCAGCTGCACCTGCGCTTTGACCCGGTACGCGGCAAACTGTACTTCGCCTATCGCAACGAAACCGCCACTTGCTCAAGCGGGCGGATCTTGCTGGAGGTGGCGCATGCATAGCCCCTGCGCCATCATCCCGGTGTACAACCACGAAGACGCAATCACCACGGTGGTCGATGCCCTGATCGCCAGCCATCTGCCGTGCATTCTGGTGGACGATGCCAGCAGCCCGCGCTGCGCCCGGGTGCTGGATCGCCTGGCCCAGCGTGAAATGGTTTACCTGATCCGCCTCGCCGAAAACCAGGGCAAGGGTGGCGCGGTCATGACCGGCTTGCGCGAAGCTTCGCGCCTGGGTTTCAGCCATGCCTTGCAGGTGGATGCCGATGGTCAGCACGACTTGCAGGACGTCAAACGCTTCATCGAACAATCACGCCGCTACCCACAGGCGGTGATTTGCGGTTATCCGCTATATGACGCCAGCGTGCCGAAAGGCCGTTTATATGCGCGCTACCTGACCCACGTCATGGTCTGGATCAACACCCTGTCGTTGCAGATTCGCGACTCCATGTGCGGTTTCCGGGTCTACCCATTGCCACCGGTTCTGGCGTTGATCGAGTCAGCGAAAATCGGCAAGCGCATGGACTTCGACTCGGACATCCTGGTGCGCCTGGCTTGGCGCAATCTGCCGATGCAATGGCTGCAAACCAAAGTCCATTACCCGCTGGACGGCGTTTCGCATTTTCGGATGTTCCACGACAACGTGCTGATTTCCAGCATGCACACGCGGCTGTTCTTTGGCATGTTGCTGCGGGCGCCAGTGATCCTCTGGCGACGGTGGCGGGCATGAGCGCAGACAAACAACACTGGGCCGACCGCGAAGAACGGGGCAGTTTCTGGCTGATGAAGCTCACCGCCTTCGGCGCCAAAGTGCTGGGCCGTCGGGTACTGAGCCCCGTGTTGTACGGCATCGTCTTGTATTTTTTCCTGTTCGGTCGCAGCGCACGCAAAAGTGCCTGGCAATATCAACAACGCCTGGCCGACTGGAGCGGACGCAGCGAGCTACGCCCGAGCCATTGGCGGGTGTTTGGCCAGTTCATTGCCTTCGCCGATTCCATGCTCGACAAACTCGACGTCTGGAACGGCAAGCTGAGCATCGAACAAATCGAAATCATCGACCCGGCGCTGCTGCGCGATCAGTTGCGCGGTGCCCGCGGGCAGATGCTGGTGGGCGCCCACCTGGGCAATCTGGAAGTCTGCCGCGCACTGGCGGAAATCGGTGAAAAGGTCACGATGAACGTGCTGGTGCACACCAAGCACGCCGAACAGTTCAACCGTTTGCTGGGCGAAGCCGGGGCGACCAATTTGCGCCTGATCCAGGTCAGCGAGCTCGACCCCGGGATCATGCTGCAACTGAGCGAGCGCCTGGAGCGTGGCGAGTGGCTGGCGATTGCCGGCGACCGCGTGCCGCTGCATGGCGGACGCAGCGTGACCGTGGACTTCCTCGGTCATCCGGCCAGGTTCCCCCAGGGCTCGTGGCTGCTGGCCGGTTTGCTGAAATGCCCGGTCAACCTGCTGCTGTGCCTGAAAAAGCCCGACGGCGATTATCGACTGAGCATTGAGCCGTTCGCTGAGGCAATCACCTGGAAACGCAGCGACCGCGAACAGGTCATTCATCAGTGGGCCTCCCGCTACGCCGAACGCTTGGGTCACTATTGCCTCGAAGCGCCCCAACAATGGTTCAACTTTTACCCTTTCTGGAAGACCGATGACGACGCCAACGCTTGAGCCGGTAACCTTCGGCGAACGCCCTTTGCGCATTGAAGATGTGCTGGCACTGGCCAACCGCAAGGTGCCGACGCAGTTGCAAAGCGATCCCGCCTACCGCGAGCGCATCGCCAAGGGCGCGCGTTTTCTGGACTCTCTGCTGGACAAGGAAGGCGTGATCTACGGTGTGACCACCGGTTACGGCGATTCCTGCGTGGTCGCGGTGCCACTGCATCACGTCGAGGCGCTGCCCCGTCATCTGTACACCTTCCACGGCTGCGGCCTGGGCAAACTGCTCGACGCCCAGGCCACTCGCGCGGTACTGGCGGCGCGTTTGCAGTCGTTGTGCCACGGTGTGTCCGGGGTGCGCGTGGAGTTGCTGGAGCGCCTGCAGGCGTTCCTTGAACACGACATCCTGCCGCTGATTCCGGAAGAAGGTTCGGTGGGCGCCAGTGGTGATCTGACGCCGCTTTCGTACGTTGCCGCCACGCTGTCCGGCGAACGCGAAGTGATGTTCCGCGGCGAGCGCCGGCAGGCCGCCGATGTCCACCGCGAACTCGGCTGGCAACCACTGGTGTTGCGTCCGAAAGAAGCCCTGGCGTTGATGAACGGTACCGCGGTGATGACCGGCCTGGCCTGCCTGGCGTACGCCCGCGCCGATTACCTGCTGCAACTGGCCACGCGCATCACCGCGCTGAACGTGGTCGCCCTGCAGGGTAACCCGGAGCACTTCGACGAGCGCCTGTTCGCCGCCAAGCCACACCCGGGGCAGATGCAGGTCGCCGCGTGGTTGCGCCAGGATCTGGCCATCGACGCACCGACCGCGCCCTTGCATCGCCTGCAAGACCGTTATTCCCTGCGCTGCGCACCCCACGTGCTGGGCGTACTGGCCGACAGCCTGAACTGGCTGCGTTCGTTCATCGAGATCGAGCTCAACAGCGCCAACGACAACCCGATCATCGACGCTGAGGCTGAGCGTGTGCTGCACGGTGGGCACTTCTACGGCGGCCACATCGCGTTCGCCATGGACAGCCTGAAAAACCTCGTGGCCAACGTCGCCGACCTGCTGGACCGGCAACTCGCGCTGCTGGTGGACGAGCGCTATAACCATGGCTTGCCGAGCAACCTGTCCGGCGCCACGGCTGACCGCGCCATGCTCAACCATGGTTTCAAGGCGGTGCAGATCGGCACCAGTGCCTGGACCGCCGAAGCGCTGAAAAACACCATGCCGGCCAGTGTCTTTTCGCGCTCCACCGAATGCCACAACCAGGACAAAGTCAGCATGGGCACCATTGCCGCCAGGGATGCGATCCGCGTGCTGGAGCTCACTGAACAGGTGGCGGCCGCCACGCTGCTGGCGGCCAATCAGGGTGTCTGGCTGCGCGGTCAGGCTGAAGATGCACGACCACTGCCACCCGCATTGGCCGCCATGCATGAAGCCTTGGCCAAGGACTTCCCACCGGTCATCGAAGACCGCGCGCTGGAAGGCGAATTGCGCCTGTGCCTGCTACGCATCGCCGAACAACACTGGAGGCTGCATGCGTAGCAAGGGATTTCTCTACACCGACACGGAAATCGTCGTACCGTTCTTTGACGTCGACAGCATGCACGTGGTCTGGCACGGCCATTACGTCAAATACCTGGAAGTCGCCCGCTGTGCGCTGCTGGACAAGATCGGACACAACTACACGGCGATGAACGAGTCAGGCTACGCGTGGCCGGTGATCGACCTGCAATTGCGCTACGTGCGCGGTGCGGTGTTCGGCCAGACACTCAACGTGCGCGCCAACCTGGTGGAGTGGGAGAACCGCTTGAAGATCAACTACCTGATCAGCGACCTGCAAACCGGCGAACGTTTGACCCGGGCCATGTCGGTACAAGTCGCCGTCGACCTCGCCAGCCGCGAGATGCAACTGGCCTCGCCGACAGTGTTCACCGACGCCGTAGAGAGAGCTCTGCGATGATTTTCTACCCCTCCCGCGTCCCTGTAGGAGCGAGCTTGCTCGCGATGGTCGTTAACGATGACACCGGGCACCTGACAGTCCGCGGCGCCCTCAGGTTTTTCGCGAGCAAGCTCGCTCCTACAGTGTTCTGCGTGCTACTGGGCATTCCTGGACTAGCCCATGCCTTCGACCTGCAACAACTCAGCGATCAACTGGCCCGGCCCGAGGTGATCCACGGCAACTTCATCCAGGAAAAACACCTGCGCGCCCTGCCCCAGCCGCTGGTCAGCAAGGGCACGTTCGTCCTGGCAAAAAACCACGGCTTGTTGTGGTTGCTGAAAACGCCACTGCAACAGGACTATCGCATCACCGCCAAAGGCATTGCCCGGCGTGACGGCATTGTTTGGCAAATGCTGCCGGGCAAAAGCGCCGGTGCCGAGCAGAACCGTTTGTTCCTGGCCGTGCTGCAAGGTGACAGCAGCGGCCTGCAACGGGATTTCGAATTGTCCCTGAGCGGCGATGCACAGAACTGGAAGCTCACGCTGGTGCCGCGCTCAATGCTGCTCAAGCAGGTGTTCAACCAGATCAACATTGCCGGCGCAGAACTGGTCCACAGCATCGAACTGCTCGAAACCCAGGGCGACAGTACGTTGTTGCGCATGCAGGACAGCACCAGCGCCCAACCCTTGAGCGACGCGGAGCAACATGACTTTGCCGAGTGAACGGTGGTTGCCACGGCTGTTCCTGATCCTGCTGCTGGCCGTACTGGCGCTCGCCGGTTGGCAATGGCGTGGCGCCGCGCCGCTGTCGGCCAACCTGATGGATCTGGCGCCCGGCACGGCGCCCGATGCCCTGGAACTGCGCGCCGAACAACGCATGCAGGAACCGCTGAACCGTGAAATGCTGGTGCTGGTCGGCCACACCGATCGCCTGCAGGCCGTCGCCATGGCGCAGACCCTCGGCGAGCAATGGCAGGCCAGCGGAATATTCGAAAAGGTCCAGTGGACCCTGCAAGCCGACTTGCCGGCACTGCGCACGCAGTTGCTGCAAGGTCGCCTGGCGATGCTCCAGGCGGCGGACCGACAACTGCTGATCGAGCACCCCGACACCTTTATCCAGCAACGGGTGCAGGCGTTGTTCGACCCGTTCAACGGTTACAGCCTGGTGCCGAGCCAGGACGACTGGCTGGGCCTGACCGGGCGCATCCAGAACAGCCAGCCGCAACGCGGTTCGGTGCAACTGGACATCGGCAGCGGCGCCCTGGTCGCTGATGCCGATGGCAAGAGCTGGGTGCTGCTGCGCGCGCGCACCACCGGCAACGCCTTCGACATGAACCTGCCGCTGCAAGTAGCCGACCTGCTCGAGCACAGTCGCGAAGAAGCCGCCCGGCACGACGTGCAACTGCTCGCCGCCAGCGGCTTGTTGTACGCAGCCAACGGGCAACAGCAGGCTGCCCGGGAGATGACCTGGGTCGGGGGCGGTGCCACCGTCGGGATTCTGCTGTTGCTGTTGTTGGCCTTCCGGCGCTGGCGCGTCTTGCTGGCGTTCGTGCCGGTGGTGGTCGGCATGCTCTTCGGAGCGGTGGCCTGCGTGGCGTTGTTCGGCCATATGCACGTGATGACGCTGGTGCTGGGCTCGAGCCTGATCGGTGTTGCCGTCGATTATCCGCTGCATTACCTGTCCAAGAGTTGGAGCCTGAAACCCTGGCACAGCTGGCCTGCCCTGCGCATGACCTTGCCCGGATTGACCCTGAGCCTGATCACCAGCGGTATCGGCTATCTGGCCCTGGCCTGGACCCCCTTCCCGGCGCTGACCCAGATTGCCGCATTCTCTGCCGCCGGCTTGCTCGGCGCCTATCTGTCCGCGGTGTGCCTGCTGCCGGCATTACTCAAGGGCGTAGACCTGCGCCCGGCGCAGTGGCCATTGCGTGTTTGCGAGCTTTTGCTGGACTGTCGTGAAGCGCTGCTCAAACAGGCGAAAACACCCGTCTTGCTGGCGCTGCTGATTGCCTTTTGCGTGGGCGGACTGTTACAGCTCGGCAGCAAAAACGACATCCGCCAGTGGATCAGCGCGCCGCAACAATTGACCGACGAAGCCCGGACCATTGCCCGGATCACCGGCTATCAACCCACCAGCCAGTTCTTCCTGATACGCGCCGCCAATCAGCAGCAGTTGCTCGAACGCCAAACCGCCCTGAGAGAGCGACTGGATCAATTGATTGGCCTGGAAAAGCTCCAGGGCTATCTGTCGCTCAATCAACTGGTCAGCCCGCCGAACGAACAGCAACAGGTGCGCGCAGCATTGAGCAAACTGCCGTCGTTCTGGCAACCGTTGCTCGACATCGGCATACCGGCTGAGGCGCTGCAAGCCGAGCTAACGAAGTTACAGGCATTGCCTGTCGAGGACATCGACGCCGCGCTGGCCGGCCCGTTGGCAGAACCCTACCGGGCCCTGTGGCTGGGGCCGACCGATGACGGCGTGGCGGCGATGGTCAGCCTGCAAGGCATCAACAACCCCGCCTTGCTGCGGCTCCAGGGTGAGGATTTACCCGGCGTGACACTGGTGGATCGACTGGGTGAATTGAACAATGTGTTCGCGGCCACCCAAATCAGTGCCGCGGAACTGAAACTCGCCTCCTGCGTGCTGATCGTGCTGGTGCTGATCCTGCCCTTCGGCCTCGGCGGCGCGTTGCGCATCGTGTCCCTGCCACTGCTGGCAGCGCTGTGCAGCCTGGCCAGCCTCGGCTGGCTCGGGCAGCCGTTGACCCTGTTCAGTCTGTTCGGGCTGTTGCTGGTAACGGCGATCAGCGTCGATTACGCGATCCTGATGCGCGAACAGGTCGGTGGCGCGGCCGTGAGCCTGCTCGGCACCCTGCTGGCGGCGTTGACCACCTGGCTGTCGTTCGGCCTGCTGGCGGTATCGAGTACCCCGGCGGTGAGCAACTTCGGACTGTCGGTGAGCCTGGGCCTGATCTTCAGCTTCCTGCTCGCGCCGTGGGCCGGTCAACAGGTGCATGAGCCCACGGCCGTGGAGCGGGCAGCGTGATGGTCGTGCTGTTCTGGGCGATGGCGCTGGCGTTGTTCGCGGTGGCGACCCGTGTCGGCCGGCATTTCGGCCTGATTCCCATCGTCAGCCAGTTGTTGCTGGCGACCCTCGGCTTGCCACTGTTGATGTATTTCTGGATCGAGCCCCAATGGCAATTGAGCGGTGCGCTGCTGGTGTCGCCGGGCTGGCTGAAGAACCTCTACAGCCTGAGCTTTGCCCTGTTGCTGGGCTACATCCTCAGCGATGTGATCGACCTGCAACTGGATCGCCAGAGCCTGAAAATCGCCCTGCCCAGCTTTTGCCTTCCGTTTGCCTGCGGCCTGGCCACGGCGGTCTGGTTGTTGCCGGCGCAACCGTGGATCAGTTCGCTGGCCGTCGGCCTGTTGTTCGCCATCACCGCGATTCCGGTGTTGTACCTGTACCTGCGGCACATCGATTACCCACCCGCCGCCACCCGGCGACTGGTGCAAACCGCGATCCTCATCGACCTCGCCTGCTGGACCCTGTTCGGCATCGCCCAAGGCAGCCTGCACCTGAGCAGCCTGTTGCTGCCGCTGGCCGGCGCGTGCCTGCCGGTGCTGCTGCGGTTGCTCGGCTTGCGCCAGACATGGCTTTACAGCCTGAGCTTTTTCGCCCTGCTGGTCTTCGCCGAACACTTCAAGCTCAATGCGCTGATTTTCGGCATTGGCTATGTGTTGATCATGGCCGCACTGAAAGCGCCGCTGGTGCTGCCGTTGCCGGCCTTGTGGATGATCCGGTTGCAGACGTACATCGCCATCCCGCTGATCCTCACGTTCGGCATCGTGCAGATCAACGTGCACAACGCGATCGACAGCCTCGGCTGGGGGCAACTGCTGGCCCTGCTGCTGTTGCCGATGCTGAGCAAACTGCTCGGTAACTGGCTCGGCCTCGGCTGGGCCGGGGCCTCGTTCCAGGGCGCCAGCCGTTGGCGGGAAAGTGTGCTGCTGAACATCCGCGGCTTGAGTGAGATCGTCTTTCTCAACCTGCTGCTGCAACAGCAACTCATCAGCCCGCCGCTGTACTTTGCCCTGATGCTGATGGGCCTGATCGCTACACTGCTGCCTGCCCTGACCGGCATGCACCGAATCCCCCTGAAAGCCGCTGTCCCGGCAAGGAGCCCCCATGCCAACCGTTGAAATGGAATGTCGCCAGGTCGTGGTCATCGGCGCCGGTCCATCCGGTGCCATCGCCGCCGCGCTGCTCAAGCGCAAGGGCCACGATGTGCTGGTGATCGAGCGTCAGCATTTCCCACGGTTCTCCATCGGTGAAAGCCTGTTGGCCCATTGCCTGGATTTCGTCGAAGAAGCGGGCATGCTCGACGCCGTCAACGCGGCGGGTTTCCAGTTGAAAACCGGTGCCGCGTTTGCCTGGGGCGAGCACTACAGCGCGTTTGATTTCGGCGAGACGTTCAGCCACGGCAAGTCGACGACATTTCAGGTCCAGCGCGCCGATTTCGATAAGCTGCTGGCCGATCAGGCCACGCTGCAAGGTGTGGAGATCCGCTATGGCGAAACCATCGTCAGCGTCGACATTGAGCCCGGAAAACCGCAGCTCGGCGTGCGCCGCGAAGACGGTAGCGAATACCGCATCGAGGCTGATTTCCTGCTCGATGCCAGTGGTTACGGCCGCGTGCTGCCGCGCTTGCTCGACCTCGAGGCACCGTCGAATTTCCCGGTGCGTCAGGCCGTGTTCACTCACGTCGAAGACCGTATCGACCTCCCGGCCTTCGACCGCAGCAAGATCCTGGTGACCACTCATCCGTCCCAGCGCGACGTGTGGTTCTGGACCATCCCGTTCAGCAATGGGCGCTGCTCGGTCGGCGTGGTCGCCGCCGAGGAACGTTTCGCCGGCCGCAGCGACAATCTGGACGAGTGTCTGCGCGGCTTTATCGCCGAGACGCCAAGCCTGGCCAGCGTGTTGCAAAATGCGCAGTGGGACACCGAGGCCCGGACCATCGGCGGTTACTCGGCCAACGTCAAAACCCTGCACGGCCCGGGCTTCGCGCTGCTGGGCAATGCCGCGGAATTCCTCGA
This sequence comes from Pseudomonas sp. 05L36, assembly GCF_056398125.1. Lineage (NCBI taxonomy): Bacteria > Pseudomonadati > Pseudomonadota > Gammaproteobacteria > Pseudomonadales > Pseudomonadaceae > Pseudomonas > Pseudomonas sp. 05L36. The sequence continues at coordinate 135,231 of NZ_JBFTOU010000014.1, forward strand.
CCCGGTGTTTTCCTCCGGCGTGACTATTGCCATGCGTTCGGCAAGCATGGCCGCCGGGGTGTTGCACCGTCAGTTGCAAGGCGAAGCCGTCGACTGGCAAACCGAGTTCGCCGAACCGCTCAAGCGCGGCGTCGACACGTTCCGTTGCTATGTCGAAGGCTGGTACGCCGGGACTTTCCAGGATGTGATCTTCCATGAGGGCAGTTCGCCGGAAATCCGCGGGATGATCAGCTCCATTCTTGCCGGGTACGCCTGGGACCGACGCAACCCGTTCGTCAGCGAAGCCAGGCGCCGGTTGAAGGTGATATCGGAGTTCTGTGCGATGGATGCGTCATGAACTACTTGAGCGACCACTACGTCGAAGAAACCCGTTTCGGTTTGTGGTTCCTGCGCAGCCGGATCTGGCAACACTATGTGCTGCGGTTGGCGATCGACGATTTGCGCAACCTGTTCAGCGAAGCGCTACCGGTTAGCCCGGTGTTGCTGGATGCCGGTTGCGGCCAGGGCAAGTCATTCCCGCTACTGCACCAGGCCTTTGCGCCCGGTCGTCTGATTGGCGTCGATGCTGATCCCCAGAGCCTGGACCAGAGCCGCGCAGAAGCGGCCCGCCAGGGCATGGCAGTGGAGTTGATCGGCAGTGACTGCGCCAGCCTCAACCTGCCGGACGCCTGTATCGACCTGCTGTTCTGTCACCAGACCTTCCATCATCTGGTGGAGCAGGAACAGGCACTGGCCGAGTTCTATCGCGTGCTCAAACCCGGCGGTTATTTGCTGTTCGCCGAATCCACCGAGGCTTACATTGATACCTGGGTGATCCGCTGGTTGTTCCGCCACCCCATGCATGTGCAGAAAAGCGCCCCGCAGTATCTGCAAATGATTCGCCAGCAGGGTTTCGAATTTACCGAGAAAAACGTGTCTTATCCGTACCTGTGGTGGAGTCGCGCCAAAGACTTCGGCCTGCTCGAACAATTGGGTGTGTGCAAGCCAAAACCCTTTGGCCAACGGGAAGAAACCCTGGTCAATGTGGTGGCGCGCAAACCTTTTGAAGGAACTGTGTGATGTTGATTACCCGTCGCTTGAACTGCACAACCTGTGGGAGCGAGCCTGCTCGCGATAGCGGTGGGTCAGTCAAAATGGATGTCGACTATAAAGCCGCCATCGCGAGCAGGTCGAATCGTCGCACCGTCGCTCCTACAGGGGTAACCGGTGCTATGCGATTTCTGTTAATCGCCGCGGCCCTGCTGCTGAGCGCCTGCGCCGGCCGGGCGCCGCTGCCCGAAAAAAATCCGGATCTGCCGTTGCCGCTGCAACTGCACATCCAGCTCTTACAGCCCGACGATCGCCAGGACTGGATACTGGTGATCCAGCGTGAAGAGGCGGGTATTCGCTGGTCGATGATGGACCTGCTGGGCATTCCCCAGGCCCGCCAGAAACTGGTCGATAAAACCTGGGAGTCCGATGGTTTCTTGCCACCCAATCCGCGAGCCCGCGAGCTGTTCGCGGCGCTGCTGTTTGCGCTGACGCCGAAAGACGAACTGGCGGCCAACTATCCCGACGCCTGGCAGCACGGCAGACAACGGTCCCTGCCCGAGCGCTGGGACATTCGCTACGCACAACCGCAGAATTTTGAATTGAAGTTTCCAAGTGGTCCGACCTATCAAGTCACGCCCCTGACGGGTGAAACGCCATGACGGCTTACCTCAATGCCCTCGGATTGGTCTGCGCGCTGGGCCGCGACAAGCAGGAAGTGGCCAACAAGCTCTTTGCCGGCGACTGCGGCGGCATGCGCGAACAGACCGGGTGGGTGCCTGAACGCACGCTGCCGGTCGGCGCGGTCCAGGGCAAACTGGCAAGCATTCCAACCGACATGTCACGCCATCACAGTCGCAACAATCAGTTGTTGCTGGAAGCCACGCTGCAAATCCGCGCGGACATCGACAGCGCGATCCAGACCTACGGCCGCGACCGCATCGGTGTCGTGCTGGGCACCAGCACCTCGGGCATCGACGAGGCCAGCCAGGGCCTGGCGCATTACCTGCGCGAAAAGCAGTTCCCTGCCGAGTACGACTATCAGCAACAGGAACTCGGGGCACCAGCGAACTTCCTCGCCGAGTGGCTGCAATTGAGCGGGCCGGCCTATGTCATTTCCACGGCCTGCACTTCCAGCGCCCGAGCCTTGATGAGCGCCCAGCGCCTGTTGGACCTGGGCATTTGCGACGCGGTGCTGTGTGGCGGTGTCGACACCTTGTGCAAACTGACCCTCAACGGTTTCTCGGCGCTGGAAGCGGTCTCGGAACAACGCTGCAATCCGTTTTCGGTGAACCGCAATGGCATCAACATTGGCGAAGCGGCGGTGCTGTTCCTGATGACCAGGCGTGCAGGCGACAGCCAAGCGATTGCCTTGCTCGGCAGCGGCGCCAGCTCCGATGCCCATCACATCTCCGCCCCGGAGCCGAGCGGTCGTGGCGCCCTGCAAGCGATGCGCAAAGCCTTGGGCCGCGCCAACCTGCAACCGGGGCAGATCGCTTATCTGAACCTGCACGGCACCGCCACCCAGCACAACGACGCCATGGAGAGCCAGGCCGTGGCGACGCTGTTCCCGGCTGGCGTTCTCTGTTCGTCGAGCAAACCCATGACCGGCCACACCCTCGGTGCAGCCGGGGCGCTGGAGGCAGCGTTCTGCTGGTTGAGCCTGAGCCCGGACAATCGCACGCACGCCCTGCCGCCGCACGTCTGGGACGGGCAGCCCGACCCCGAACTGCCACCGCTGCAATGGGTGACCCCGGCCACTCGCCTGACGTCCATTGCACCCCGCTACCTGATGAGCAATTCCTTTGCCTTCGGTGGCAACAACGTCAGCCTGATTATCGGAGACGCCCCATGATTGACTGGCCGCTCGCCGAACTGCTGCCCCACGCTGGCGATATGATCCTTATCGATCAGATCCTGGCGTTCGATGAAGAGCAGATTCACACCCGCCTGACCGTCAAGCCCGATGGCCTGTTCAACCTCCCCGACGGCAGCCTGCCGGCCTGGGTCGGCATCGAACTGATGGCCCAGAGCGTGGCCGCCTTCGCCGGCTGCCATGCGCGTCAGCGTGGTGATGCGGTGGAATTGGGCTTCCTGCTCGGCAGCCGTAAATTCGAATGCAACGTTGAAAGTTTTCCGGCCGGCACCGAATTGACCATCCACGGGATTCGCTCCCTGGAAGACGATAACGGCATGGGCGTGTTCGAGTGCCACATCAACGCCCCCGGGATCCACGTTACCGCTCGTCTGAACGTGTTCCGCCCACCCCAGGCCGCTCAATATCTCCATGAACCCGAAGGAGTCCAGTCATGACTGAATCCATACTGGTCACCGGCTCCAGCCGTGGCATCGGCCGCGCCATCGCCTTGCGCCTGGCCCAGGCCGGGCACGACATCGTGTTGCATTGCCGCAGCGGCCTGGCCGACGCCGAAGCCGTCAAGGGTGAAGTCGAGGCCTTGGGCCGTCGTGCGCGCATCCTGCAGTTCGATGTGGCCGACCGCGCCCGTTGCAAGGAAACTCTCGAAGCCGACGTAGAAGCCCACGGCGCCTATTACGGCGTGGTGCTCAATGCCGGCCTGACCCGCGACGGTGCCTTTCCGGCCCTCAGCGAGGAGGATTGGGATGTGGTGATGCGCACCAATCTCGACGGTTTCTACAACGTGCTGCACCCCGTGATGATGCCGATGATCCGTCGTCGCGCCGCCGGGCGGATTGTCTGCATCACCTCGGTATCGGGACTGATCGGCAACCGTGGCCAGGTCAACTACAGTGCCTCCAAGGCCGGGCTGATCGGTGCGGCCAAGGCATTGGCGATCGAACTGGGCAAGCGCAAAATCACCGTTAACTGTGTCGCACCCGGCCTGATCGACACAGCCATGCTCGACGAAAACGTGCCGGTGGAAGAACTGATGAAAATGATCCCGGCACAACGCATGGGCACCCCTGAAGAGGTGGCCGGCGCGGTGAATTTCCTGATGTCGGCGGAAGCCTCGTACATCACCCGGCAGGTTCTGGCCGTCAACGGAGGCCTGTGCTGATGAAGCGCGTCGTCGTCACCGGCATGGCCGGCATCACCTCACTGGGCAGCGACTGGGAGACCATCGTCGGCAACTTCGCGGCCAACCGCAGCGGCATCCGCCGGATGGACGAGTGGGATCGTTTTACCGAGCTCAACACGCGCCTGGCTGGCCCCATCGATGACTTCAAGGTCCCAAGCCATTGGACCCGCAAGCAACTGCGCAGCATGGGCCGGGTTTCACGGTTTGCCGTGGGCGCAGCCGAGCAAGCGTTGGCCGACGCCGGCCTGTTGGGCGACGAGTCGATCAAGGACGGGCGCATGGGCGTCGCCTGCGGCTCCTCCACCGGCAGCACCGACGAGATCAAGGCGTTCGGCAACATGCTGCTCAACTCGGTGGCCGAGGGCCTGAACGCCAACTCCTACGTGCGCATGATGCCGCACACCACGGCAGCCAATATCAGCATCTTCTTCGGCCTCACCGGTCGCCTGATTCCCACCTCCAGCGCCTGCACCAGCGGCAGCCAGGGCATCGGCTATGCCTACGAGGCGATCAAGTTCGGGCGCCTGCCACTGATGCTCGCCGGCGGCGCCGAGGAGCTGTGCCCGACCGAAGCCATGGTCTTCGACGCGCTCTACGCCACCAGCCTGAAAAACGACACCCCACAACGCAGCCCGCGCCCTTACGACACCGCACGCGACGGCCTGGTGATCGGTGAGGGCGGCGGCATGCTGGTGCTCGAAGAACTGGAACACGCCTTGGCCCGTGGAGCGCGCATCCATGCCGAGATCGTCGGTTTCGGCAGCAACGCCGACGGCCAGCACACCACTCGCCCCGAACAAATCACTATGCGCCGGGCCATGGAACTGGCCCTGGAAGACGCCGGGCTGAAACCATCGGACATTGGCTACGTCAACGGCCACGGCACCGCCACCGAACAGGGCGACATCGCCGAAACCCTGGCCACCAGCAGCCTGTTCGGCGAACACATGCCGATCAGCTCGCAGAAAAGCTTCCTCGGCCACACCCTCGGCGCCTGCGGTGCGCTGGAGTCCTGGTTCAGCATTGAAATGATGAACAGCGACCTGTACGCCCACACCTTCAACCTCGACGAAGTCGACCCGCATTGCGGCAAGCTCGACTACCTGCGCGGCGAGTTTCGGCAGATGAGTAATCGGTACGTGATGAACAATAACTTTGCGTTTGGCGGGGTGAATACTTCGCTGATTTTCAAGCGCTGGTCGTAAGGCCAGAATCGAGTAGGAGGCGGTCTCGCGACCGCCGTCCTCTCACACCACCGTACGTACGGCTCCGTATACGGCGGTTCAGATTATGCGATTAAGCCGGTTTACCGTATCCAATATCGAGACCAAACCGAGTCCATCCCAAAGTTTCTTTG